>JBLIOK010000098.1:0-8754 GCA_047639735.1 Candidatus Krumholzibacteriia bacterium
GTTACGGCGCGGAGGGGCATACTCCGCGGCTGGGTCCACTGATTCGGCATATTCGCTATGCCAACTTTGGTTGAAAAACTCATCGGGCACACCGGGTGCGCCGTCGCCCAAAAAGAAAAGCGAGATGTTGCGAGAGTTGTAGAAATAGTCGCGCGACCAATTGCTGGTGCCGATCCATAGGGCTTGGCCATCAACGGTCAGGTATTTCGCGTGCTCAACCCGGGCAAAGGGAATGAATCCAGCACTGTGCTCAGGGATATTGGTGAAGCGGACTTCGAGGTTAGGCAATACCGCCAAGCTTTTAATCCAGGGCAATTTGTACCGTGACTTGGACCAATTCGAAAGAATGATCTTTACGTCAACTTTCCGGACCGCGGCACGCCGCAGCGCGCTGTCCAAATCGTCAAACAGCCGCCCTTCGCGATCGGTGACGCCATAGGACAACAGCTGCAAGTGAAGCGAGTCGGATGCCGAGTCAATCATTTCAACGAGCAGAGGCAGGTCCCAGGGAACGCCAGCCGGCAAAGCTTGCCGTGGGCTGGCCGCTACCAGTCCTTGAACCACGCTGCCATCTGCGGTTCGAACGGCAGAGGACGGCAAGTCAAATAACGACGCCCCATCTTTGGCCTTGTCCTTGGCCTTCTCCGATACGGGGCCTTCCGCTAATTCCCAGTCCATTTCGTAGACCTGATTTAATTGTCGCGCCATATCGGGTTGTTTCACCAAAACCCCAAGTTCGTGAATCTGGTCCATTGCCCGCCAATCCCAATTTTGGCTGCCAACATAGAACGTGTCATCGTCAATCAACATATACTTGGCGTGTAAAACGCCTCCCCAAAGTTGGTTGGCATCGAGAATACGGGTTTCAGCGCCTGGCGTTTTGGCGAACAGATCGGGCACTTCGCTGTAGTTCTTGAGGAATTTTGAATCAGCCAATATCTGTACCCGAACGCCGCGTTTGGCGGCTTCGCTCAAGGCGTCGAGTGACGGCAACAAGTGGTCCTGGATACCAGCTGGTGCGGCAGCATCCTTGCCATCTCCGATGCGGCTAAAATAGAAACTCGCCACCCGGACGGACTGCTGAGCTGCGGCAATCGCTTGCGGCCAAATGACAGAGGCTTCTTCCAGCTGGCTCAAGTCGAGAGACGTCTCCGCCGGTACAGACTCAACAAATGTGAGCGAGCCTGGTTCGGCTACAGATGAAGCTGCGCTGAGAACAAACCCTGATATGATGAACGAAGTAATACGCGTGTGCATGGTCAATCGCTTTCTGTCGCTTAGGTAGAAATTCAGGATAACCGCCCGCTCATGCAAAGACAATGGCGAAAGAAAACCGACTTTGTCGCTAAACAAAGTCGGCTTCATAATCGCAGAATGGTAAGGTCAGCCGTTGGCTTTTTTTACCAGCGCGTCCAGTTCTTCCATGCGGAATTCATGATCTTCGGCAAAAGCCACCACACCCATCACCAACGAGTCGGTGTCGATGCCTGCATTTTGACAAACGTCGTCCAGGGATCCACCTGGCCGCCATTGGTCATCCCAATCACTGCTCATGGCGTAGCGATCAGCCAAAGGATTGAATTTCCAGTCGCCCATGGTTCGGCGAGCGCGGTTGGTGACATAGGTGCTGTTCATCATGTCGCCAGCGGTGATCACTGAGTTCTGATACTCTTCATCCTGTAAGTCAAAGAGTTGGGGGCTTGGCACCGCGATGATTTTCACGTTTACCCCAGCGGCATCGATCGCCGGCAAGGCGTTGATCAAATTGCAAGTGCTCATGGTGCCTTGGACCATGATCGCTCCCTGTTGGGGGAGGCCTTCTTTGTAGTCGCGCATAATATAGGCGCCTTTGGCTGCCTCTTTATGCGCGCCCAAGCCTAAGGCCTTGCGATCGGGGATTTTCACATTAGGCCGAGTTAAATGCAGGGCGATAATTGGGCTATCCGTCTTCATAGCTGCCGCTAGCATTACTGGCACTTCGTTGTATTCCCAGGGGTGGATGTTAATCACATGCCCATCGGGAAACATTTGCGTGACAGCAGGACTGAAAATGCCAAAATGGGTGCGACTATCTTCGGCTGTTTCTGGCCCTGAGTGACCAACGACCCAAATCGTCTTGCCAAGTTTGAGCTCGCAGTCTTGTGCCAATTGGCTATACAAACGCATGGCACCGTACTTCAGGTAACTGAATGAACCGTAAGTGCTGCTAGCGGTGTAAAAGCCATTGAACGCGTTTTCCGGATCTGATGACATATTGACTGAGGCAGCACCGACCATGATGCCAGCGTTGGTAAATTCAGTAATACCTTGTGGCATGACAACACCCTGCGGATTGGTTTCGCGGTTGTACCAGCCGGTGTTTTTCATGTCGCCAAAGTCTTTGCCAAAGCCTTCTATATTCGTGGATCCAGCTAAGTCAGCACTGCAAACTACGAACAACGGTCGGCCATATTTCGTCTGGCAATAGCTATTGATATAGCTACCCCACTGACCAAAGCCTGCGCGGTTCGGTTTGCTGCTGCCGGGTTCGGCCCACATTTCGGCGGGGTAGCTTTCTATGTCGAATAGCGAGTCGTCGTCTAGCGGATTGCGACTTTCATCAAGAGTGAAGCCTTCAATTTCCGCTGGCACACTGTCGCCAATTTCGACCAGACGGTCAGCCAAATAGGCCACCAGGTCTTCATCTTGTCGCAAGACGTCGAGTGCGATATTTAAGTTGTCGGCAAATTGTTGGCGCATCGACTCGTTGTCTTCTGGGGCTCCTTCGCCAGTGCCTGACCATTCCACACCGTATTTGGCGCTGAAGTCGGCGCGGCATTGCCAAAACAAGTCGCTGTTCATTTTGTGAGGCGAACCGTGGCTGGCGGCGTCAATCTTATGGTAATCGCGGCCCTTGGTGGTTTTGCCGAACATCATGCTCGGGCGCATTGGGGTGCCTTCGCCATGGGTCATCTCCAAAAGTCCCTTGGTCACCTGTGCCCAATCGCTGCCATTTTTTGCTTCGTGAACGTCCCAGCCGTAGGATTCAAACCAATCCCGAGGCGTGCCGTGAACAATGCTGCTGGTTGGATGGGCATCGATACCAAAATCGTTCCAGTCCAAGACAATATGCAAGTTGTCCAAGCCCAAACCGTAGGAGGAGTTTTTGGTTTCGTGCCAGCATCCAGCGGTGTGCCCGCCTTCGCCTTCAAAGCCGAACACTTTGACGCCTTTAGCACCGGCGCGCTTAAGGGCCATGGCTTCGCCAGCTGCCGGCGGAGCGCCGTGCCCACTGGGGCCGGTGTTGAATTTTACGAAGAGGTTTTTCTCGGCCATCTCGGCGTGACCTGGCAATCCGTGCATATTGCGGAAACCCAGCAAATCTTCCCAAGTCATCATGCGGTCGGCGCCGCCGCCAACCAGGTATTTGTCGTCGCCAGTTTTTTTATGCATTACCCGCAGCGCTTCATTAAACACCGCCAAGGTTGCGTACACCAAGGGGACAGTATGGCCGGCCACCAACACAAAGCGATCGCCAAACCGTTTCTCGGGGTGCCGAATGTCCCAGCGCATGGCGCCACTCAGCAATAGGCTGACGAAATAATGCACCTTGGAACGGCTGCCACCTGGATGGCCACTTTGCCGATAATTCAGCATCAAGTCAATCTGCTGGTCGATGACATCTTTAAGAATTTCCCAACGGGCAAAATTGTCCTTTTGGGCATTGTAAAGGCTGGTTGGATCTGACACAGAGGTCTCCTCAGGCTGGCAGAAAGACTGGTCTAAAAATGATGCGGGTCGCTTGCGACCACGGTCGCACAAATGTGGGATGCCAAGGGCGTGGATTCAAGGTGAATCCGCACTAATAGAGTGATTAGGGGTTGATGTGGATTTCGGCGATTTGGTCCCAAGGGACTCTCTGCGTGGTCGTTTCTGCCGCATTGAAGACCAAAACGCCGCCGTTTTCGTCGCCGGTATCTTGATCGTTATTCAGCTTGAGCTCAGTTCCGTCGCGCAATGTCAGTTGCACCGAATCGTCGCCCAGAGGCACAATTGTGGCTATCAATTGAAAAGGGATTTCATACAGCACGTCTTTATGTTCACCGGTGAAAATGTCATGCACATAGGCCTCGTCCAAATCGTATATCAGACGCCCTTCGTATGAACTTCCGTCTTTATCGACGACTGTGCCGCGCAATACGGGATTCGAACGGTATTGGTCGAGACCCTGGCCGCTGCCCATTCCATCTACAAATTCCACTGAGATAAACCGTTTCCAGTCTATGGTCGGTCGGCCCAGGTGAGTCGTTTCAACACTCACGCCTCGGTTGTCGTTGTCCACATCGTTCGACCCCGTCAGCTCCAAAACACGACCGTCTTTAAAGGTGACTTCCGAGTTTCCTTTCTCTGTACGCGAGATGCTTCTGATGTCACCCATTTCAACGTCTTCTTGGTCATTGTCCAAGATGTCTGTGCTTACGCACTCGGACATATCCCACATGATGAACCCCTCGAAATCACCGCGGGTCGTTTTCACGTTTCCGTAAAGGCGTTGAGCGTAGGGTTGGGCGTCGGCCGGCGCCTGGAAAAATTTGATGTTCGCCAAATCATCCCATTCGAGTTCGGTAGGCTCGTCCGAGGTGCCATAAATCAGAATGTCAGAACTCACGTCGTTAGCGTAGCCCGCGACATCATAGGTTTGGCCGTTGTGCAGCGTCAGTTTGATGTCGTCGTCATCATCGATCGCAATGGTTTTGAGGTCACCAAATCTGAGAGTGAACAATCTTGATATCTCATCATCGGGGTTTTTGTTGTGCAAAGCATAAGCGAGTCGATCGAACATATTGTGCGACTCAAAATAGGCCTGTTGTTCCTCTTTGTGAATCGCTTTGAAATCGATGTGTTCGCGCCAAGTTGTGGTGGCTTGTCGAGAATCAAAGACGTCGTCCCAAAAGGCTTCTTCAATACCCCAGCGCAAGAATCCCGTGTGAGAATCTCCCGACTGCTCCGTCACGGTTCCGTAGATAAAACCAGACGAATCAGATTGTGGAAATGCATTTGGAGCCGAGGCCAAAACCAGCAAAACGAGCACAACGAGCACAAGAGAGGAGCGCAGCATGGTCTTCCTTTGACACAAAAAATGGTGATGAGAGTCAGACGCAGACGAAAGGCTGATGTTGCATCAGTCGTCAAGCACTCTCCCTAAATGGTGCAACTGCAACACTGCTGCGGCCGCTTTGGCATCCTCGACGGCGCGATGGGCCTTGAACCGGTCGCCCATTCCCATCTTGGTCAGAATAGATTCCAGGGTCAAACCACTGGTGCGGTGGTCGTTGGCTGCCAACCATATCGTCGCGACGGCGCGCAAATCAAAGGCGCCACCAGCGATATGAGTACGGTAATCGATTTCGTAACGCGCGCACTCTTTCCGCAACAAAGGAATGTCATAATAGGCGCCAAAGGCCGCGATGATGGCCTTGTTCCGCGGCCCGTACCAGTCCATGAAGCGGCGCCCGACCTCGGCGAAGGTGTCCTTCGCGGCCACCATCGCCGGAGTGATGCTGGTGATGTCCGTGATAAACGGCACAATGGGATAATCTTCCGGCCGCACCAATTCACTGAAAGTGCCGGTGATCTCGAGGCTGCGACGATCCAATCGCACAGCCCCGATTTCTATGATGCTACTGCGATCGATGGAATTATTGCCCTGATCTTCAGCAGGGCAAGTGGCCTCCAAGTCGATCACGACAATGTCGGTTGAGTACCGCACTAATTTTTGTTCAGTGAATCGTATATCGATTGCACGAATTGATCGGAGTTCAGCCAGACAGCGCCCAAAGTGTCGTCCCATTCTGCGCATGGTTTGGCTGCTTGCACGGCTTCGAGGCCCTCATTTTCAGCCATGGCGGCGCTCACGAGGTCGCGGGCTTTGTTCAAAAACACCAAGTATTCTTCAACTTCCTTTTTCTTGATCAGTGGGCCGTGACCAGGGATGACCACCGTTTCGTCGTCGCACATGGCGATGATCTGTTCAACACCGGCAATCATGCCGTCTACGCTACCGCCGGCGTAGGTGTCAATGAATGGGTACAATCCCACAAACACCACGTCACCAGTGTGAATGATGTTGGCTTTGGGAAAATGCACAACTCCGTCGCCATCGGTATGAGCGTTGGGGACGTGAAAAGCGACGATGTCTTGATCATTGTAGTGAAATGTCAGTGAGTCAGAGAAGGTGATGACAGGCAAAGCTCCGGCGGGGGAGGGATCCACGCTGCGTTTCAGCATGTCTGAATACTGTTCGTGAGACATACGGCGCCGGATATTGGCGTGCCCAACCAGGTGGCTGCCCTTGGCGCCAAGACTTTCGTTCCCACCGGTATGATCGCCGTGATAGTGGGTATTGAAGACAAATTCGACCTTTTTGTCGGTTTCTACCGCAATGGCCGCCAAAATTTTATCTGTCAGCGGGGCAAATTGGTCATCGATCAGGAAAGCGCCGTCTTCGCCAATACAAAGGCCCATGTTCCCGCCAGCACCCTTTAACATATAAATTCCGTCAGATATGGGGGTTGCGGTGATCTCAACGCCGTCAAAATCGCTTTGCGCTGTGCTCACACCGCTAAAAAGAACTATCGCGGCGGAAAGCAGAAGGAACAAGCAGGAACGTGAAGACATGTGATACCTCGGGGCAATAATGTGATTTGAGGAAACGATTCGCGGGGAATCGGCTGCGTCTGACAAAATATAGCAATTTTTTCTCACTTATTGTATATTTCTACTATAATAATGGGAACAGATTATACCTCAGTGGTATTAGTACAGTTCCATTACGGGATTCCCAACACCGCATCTTTGTCCGAAGGAAATCATAATGTTCCAATCTAAACGAATTATTGCTCTGGTATTGGTTTTGGTTATCGCCGTTGTCGGGGGCACTTTTGCCGTCGCTGGTGATGACGCAAAATCTGGCGAAAAAGCTTCATCTTGCTCATCAAAGGCTAGCGCTGAGACGGCATCGGCTGAAAAGTCTTGTTCCAGCAAAGCAACCGCTGCAGTTGCTTCTGAAGGTTCCTGTGCTTCTAAAGCTACCGCTGCAGTTGCTTCTGAAGGTTCCTGTGCTTCTAAAGCTACCGCCGCAGTTGCTTCTGAAGGCTCCTGCTCTGCTAAAGCAACCGCCGCAGTTGCTTCTGAAGGCTCCTGCTCTGCTAAAGCAACCGCTGCTGACGCTGCTGCTTGCGAAGGTAAAGAAGCCACCGCTGCCCAAGCGAAATTTGCTAGCGTTGAGTCCGCCGAGTGTGCTGGTAAAGCTGCTTGCGCGAACATGACCGAAGCTGAGCAAGCTGCTTGCAAAGCAAAATGTGCAGCCACAGCATCCGCAGCTAGTGTTGAAAGCGCAAGTTGCGCTGGCAAAACTGCTGCCTCTTGTGACAAGGCTACCGCAGAAAAAGCTGCCACGACCAAGGTTGCTGAAGAAAAAGTAACCACCGAAGACAACGCTGAAGTGGCTTCGGCTAGCAACAGCAAGTAGTTTCGCGAGATCAATGCGACCTAGCATACGATCCGGCACCTTTTGGGGTGCCGGATTTTTTTTGGGGGAAGTTAGCTTTATTTCTCCGCGCCTGGCCTGTATTGTCTTCGCTAGTAGTAAAGGAAGGTCAGCCTATGTCCAAGAATGTGGCGAACGTCGCTACGATTGTATTGATCAGACCAACGCTGAAAATCGCGGGCGGTTTTATCGAGGTGTGTAGCATTGCCGCCGATCTGTCCGAGACGGATGATCGACGCTTAGATGTGTCGGGATCACCTGACCATGAATGGCCAGGTTTGTTCAAATTGATCAATGCCGAATTGGCCCAAGGTCATCGGCGCTTTATTTTGGATTTGCAAAAAGTGCCATGGATGAATTCGCGCGGGCTTGGCCGCTTGATCGAATTTTGGCAGTTGGTTGGCAAAGCAGACGCTACGGTTGAGCTTGTCTGTGGGCCTGGCCGGATTATGACCATACTTGAAATATCACAGGTGAGCTTGATCATGAAGCCGAAGCTCGATTTGGCCACGGCTATGGCAGCCTTAACCACAGATTCTTAACCAAATTTTATCGTATTTTTAGACTTGAATATCAATCAAGATAGAAGAATTCAGGCGGCTCAAAGCCGTTAAAGCGGGTGGCTTCAGAATAGGTGTAAGCGCCCATGCTTCCTGCAATGAGCAGGTCGTCGAGGTGCATCTCGGGCAAATGCTCGCTCACCACCGCACCTTGTCCATTACGCGAAAAAACATCGATTGAATCGCAAGTGGGCCCGGCTAGGATATAAGGGCGGACGGGCCCCATCGTGTTGGTTCGTAACGGGTAGTGAACATTGTAGAGCAAGACCTCCATAAAACTGCCATAGGTTCCATCGTCAAAATATAGCCAGTCGTGCCCGTTACGATTGGCCTCGCTGATGACTTTTGTAACCAGTATGACGGCGTCGCCGACGACACCTCGACCAGGCTCGGCAACGAGTTCTGTGTCTTCGCCAAAGAGTTTATGAAAATGTTCGCTGATCACGCGGCAGGTTTCAGAGATGTCAATATTCTCTTGGTCATATTGGACCGGGAAGCCGCCCCCAATATCCACCGACTCTAGCTCCATGCCGGCCTTGGCCGCGTCATCAAAAACGGCCCGCGCCATATCGAGCGCATCGACCCAGTTTTTGTTATTCAAACATTGGCTGCCCACGTGAAAACTGAGTCCATGAGGGTGCAGTCCGGAGTCTTTGGCGGCGGCCA
>JBLIOK010000099.1:0-8658 GCA_047639735.1 Candidatus Krumholzibacteriia bacterium
GCCAGACTTTTGTTCGTCGCCGACAGGATGCGACAATCCACTCTGACCGTCTGGTTGCCGCCGACGCGTTCAAATTCTCCGCTCTCCAAAAAGTGCAGCAGTTTGGTCTGCAGATCGGCGCTGATGTCGCCGATTTCATCCAAGAAGATCGTGCCGCCAGCGGCCGCCTCCAGGCGTCCGGCTTTGCGTATGTGTGCGCCGGTAAAGGCCCCTCGCTCGTGCCCAAACAAGGTGGATTCGATCAGCTCGTTAGATATTGCGACGCAGTTGATGTAGATAAAAGGGCCTGCATGGCGTGGACTTTGGGCGTGGATATATTCAGCCACGATTTGTTTGCCGGAGCCGCTTTCGCCGTCGATGATCACTGTCGAATCGGAGTTCGCTACTTTTTTCGCGGTAGCCAAGGCTTCCCTCATGGCCGGCGCTGCCGCCAGCACGGACACACCGGCCTGCTCGGCCAACGCATCACGCGACCGTTGCATTTTTCGACGCGCGACTGTTTTTATAACGACCTGTTCCAGCAGGTCAAAGTCGGCGGGTTTGGTCAGAAAATCGTGAGCGCCACTGCGCAGAGCACGCACCACTTTGTCGGGCGAGCCGTGAGCCGACAGCACCACAATATCGGCCATATGTCCGTCAGCCTGCAGCTTCGCCATCACTTCAAATCCATCCATGACGGGCATCGACAAATCCAACAGGATCAAATCAAAAGCGCGTTTGGCCGCAGCAGCCAAAGCTTCTCGTCCATCGCCGGCCATGGTGACTTCGCAGCCCCAGTACTCGAACCGGTCATGGAGGGAGAGCCGCAGGCCCTTGTCGTCATCAGCAATCAGTACCGTGGTTTTGAGCTCTTTCATGCCTGTTTCTCTCCTGATTGATCGTTTTGATTCAAATGGATGGTGAACACGGCTCCCCCTGCTGCATGGTCGCCACCATGAATTTCACCGTGCATCAATTCCACCAGTTCATGGGCTATGGTCAGACCAAGACCGTAGCCGCCTTTGCTGCCGTCCGGGCTGCTCGCTCCCTGAACAAAGCGGCCAAAGGGGTTGGCCAGCCCACCCAATCCCGGCCCCTGATCGCGAACCCCAATCTCCACCATTTCTTCAGCTAGCGGTTTCACGCTCACGATGACTTCCCCACCCTCCGGTGAAAACCGCACCGCATTTTCAAGCAGATTCACCAACACCTCGACCAATTTTTCATCGTTGGCGAACACCTGATCCGGCCCGTCATTGGCGATCCGCACACTCACGCCTTTGGCCTCTGCCAAGGGCCAGACGGATCCCACTGCCCGCGACACCACCTCACCCGGATCCAGCGACTCGCACACCACCGTTATCTTGGAATATTCCAGCCGGCTGATCTCCAACAGGTTCGTCACCAAAGCCGCCAAATGTTTCATCGCGTCGTTGATGGACGCCAGGTACTCGCTTTGTTTCGTATTCAATTCGCCGGCCAACCCGTCCTTCAGATTTCTAATCGACCAGCCCACCGAAGTGACCGGTGTGCGCAGGTCATGAGCGACCCGCGTCAGAAAGTCATCCTTCAGTTCCGAAAGTTCTTCCAGGTGCTGTTGTTTGAGACGTTCGCTGACCACGGTCTGCGCCAGTTGCATCTTTTCCAACTGCCTCCCACCCAATTCGGCAGCATTGGCTAGAAATTCAAGATCGCTTCGAATGAAGGCGCGGTTCGTTGTTTTGGGGCCCATCACGACAGCGCCTATGGGATACTCATTGACGCACAAAGTCTGCATTGCCGAAAATCCTAACTCGTCGAAAAAGGCAAGGATGGGATCATGCGCACAAATCATTTCTTGGGAGATCACATCCCAGAATTTTTGCGCTTTGTGCGGATGCAGATTGCCGGTGGCAACGATCTCGCCCTTATCCCTTACCAAAACCATGCAGCACTCCACATGCAGATTGTGGGTGACGCTGCGCGCCAATTGGTCGCACATGTCCTGAACGTCGGCGGTGGTGTCCAGATCCGACTGTATCTCGCGCAGGTTTTTTTCAACCTGGTGCTCCAACTTGAAAAATGCACGGTCGACGCCGCGGCCAATGACATTGAGCAAAGGACGATACAAGGCTCCGGCCATCAACCCACACAGGACGGTGACCACCCGCCACCACATGGGCCATGGGTCAGTCCAGCCAGGGCCCAACAGGAGGATCGGCAAAACAACAAGCACGGCCAGGCTGGCGGCCAAAAAGCCGTATAACAATCCCCGGCGCAGAATGATATCGATGTCCAGAAACCGGTAGCGCACCACCGAAAAAACAAATCCGGCCGGCACCGCCAATTCCAGCACGCGGTCCATATAAGCCGGCAGCAGGGCTGGCAGGCCAAATAAACTCGGTAAGGTGCGCAAGAATACATAGGGCGCAGATCCCAACACAAAACCTAAAATCAACCAGCGCAGTTGTTGCCGCTGCCTGGCATCGTCCAGTCCACGAGCGCGCGATAGAAGGATCATAAAACCTACCAAAACCTGGACGACCAAAAGTGTGTCGGCTACCCGTTGTGGCAAGGACAACCCAACCCAAGTGGATGGTGCGGGGTTACTGAAATAGTTATAAAAGGCCAGCCATTGCCAGGCGACCAAGGCAGTCGCAATCGCGTACAGAATCAAGGGCAAGCGCGGAAGTCGTATCAGCAGACGTGCGTTGGTCGGGAAGGTCAGACTCATGTGCATAAATGTCGCCGGTAAAAAAGCGAGGCTGGCTAGTTGCATCAATGAGCGCAGCATCGCAAATGTCGCCGCATCATTTTGACCATACACACCGCCGACCAGGACACCGGTTTCATACAAAATGGAGAGCCAGAAAAACACGGGAACCGCTTGCTGGTCAGCGCGGCCGGTAAACACCACCATCGACACCGTCCAGAAAAACAACCCACTGATCAGGGTGACCAGGAGGTAAGGCCGGCTGTGGGCATTGATGACAATAACAGTCTGGGGTGAATCGTTCGGCAACCCGAGTTGGATTTCGGTGCCGATGGGAAAACCTTCGGCCTGGAAGTGGGCCTGGTCTTCGGAGGCGATCATCACTCCTTCGAGGGGAACGGGCCAGGAGATCGTCGACAGATCCAAGTCCGGAGGCAAAGCCGACAGACGGGCCTGAAAGGAAAAGGCCCACAACCCCAGACAGATAGCCAGGACGGCTGCCAAGCGGTACATAACGACTGTCGTTCGCAGAATAGTGCCCCCTATTCGAAACCAGGCCGAGCTGCAAAGCCCGACTCGCGGATCGTAAATGATAATACACTATCAGAAAGGCAATTGACAGAGTTTAGCGTGGTTGGGGTACAGGCGTCGATCGGTGCCCAGACTGCTTCTCATATTAAACCTCTTGACGATAGTCCTCGAAACAACTATATTTTTCCCATGAACAAAAAGCACAAAACACTCAAAGAAGAAATCCAGCAATCCAAGGACTTCAGTAACTTGGAAGCGGAAGTCTACTTGAATCTCTTGCGAACCACCGAAGCCTTAGGCGCCGAAGTAAATGCCATGATGCGCCAGTTCGGTCTCTCGCAATCCCAATACAACGTTCTGCGCATTCTGCGTGGAGCGGGTGAGCAAGGCCTCTGCGGTCGTGACATCGTCGAACGCATGGTGACCAGGGATTCAGACATGACGCGTTTGTTGGATGGTCTGGAAAAAAAGAAATTCGTCAAACGAACGCGATCAGACGAAGACCGACGCATTATTATGGCGAACATCACCAAGAGCGGCCTCAACCTGCTCACCAAAATGGACCAGCCCATGGGCGGCGTGCACAAGACTCAATTGCGCCACCTCAGCGAAGCCAAACTCACACGACTCAACCGTTTGCTCGAAGAAGCTCGGCAAGGCGAATAAGATTACCGAGCTTATTTTTCCCACAATAGTCCTCGCGAGGACTGAACTTGAGAAGAGAACAAAATGATCAGCAAAATCTTCACCCAACTCGACCAATGGAAAGCCTACGGCACCCCTATCCTGCGCGTAGTCGTCGGCATCGTCTTTGTGATGCACGGCTGGCAAAAAGTATTCGTCTATGGCCTCGACGGCGTCAGCGGCATGATGGGCCAACTCGGCGTCCCTTTGCCCGAATTGTCAGCGGCGATGGCCATGGGCACCGAACTGCTCGGTGGCATAGCGCTGATCATCGGCTTGGGCACCCGCTTCGCTGCCCTTGGCCTTGCCTTCACAATGGTGGTCGCTTGGGTCACCGCACACTCCAGCGGCGGCTTTTTTATGCCCACCGGTGCTGAATACGTGCTGACGCTGTTGGCCGCGAACCTGTCTATCTTGCTCAGCGGAGCCGGACCGTTGTCCATCGACGGCCTCATTAGCAGCCGTCGGGAATCTTAGTTTTTAGAAATAAGGAGAAAGTCATGATCACCTATCGCCCCGCCTCTGAACGCGGACATGCCAATCACGGCTGGCTCAATGCCAAGCACAGCTTTTCCTTCGCCAGCTACGTCGACCGCGACCACGTGACGTTCCGCAAACTGCGCGTGCTCAATGAAGATCGCATCGCAGCCGGCATGGGCTTTGGCGAACACGGGCACGACAACATGGAGATCATCACCTACATCATCGAAGGTGCCCTGGCTCACAAAGATTCGACCGGACACGTGGCCACGCTTGGTGCTGGTGATGTGCAGGTGATGACTGCTGGTTCGGGTGTTACGCATAGTGAGTTTAATGCGTCCAAAACGGATGAGCTGCACCTCTTACAAATTTGGATTTTTCCTGAGGAGCAAGGCACCGAACCGGGACACGCTGAGGCCCACTTCAGCGCCGACCAAAAGCGCAACCGTTTGCAGGCCATCGCTAGCGTTGACGGACGAGATGGATCATTAAAGTTTGGTGCCGATGCTGCCATTTACGCCAGTGAGCTTGCGGCTGGGCAGGAGATCGAGCACCGAATTGATGAAGGGCGGCATTGCTGGTTGCAAGTGATCAGCGGTGAGCTTGAGGTTAGTGGGCAAAGGCTATTCGCTGGCGATGGTGCGGGCATCAGCGATGAGCAGTCGCTGGTCTTGCGTGCACACAGTGATAGCGAGTTCTTGGCGTTTGACCTGGCTTAGTTTCCGAATGCCGGCGTGGGTTGTTGGCCTTTATCGGCCAACAATCTTCCGCCACTCAACAACCGCCTCCGGCACCTCATTCTTCGCATTGATATAAAGATTCAACAAACTGATCTCCCGGCACTGATACTTCTCGTCCGTATCCACCGGCACTTCGATCAACTTGAGGCCGCGATTGTTCTGCGCACACTCCCCAAAATACGCGCTAAATTCGCCAACCGTTTCGCAGCGGCGACCCTCACCGCCGAACGACTTCACTAACCCAATCACGTCAAACTGTTCACCCGAACAATTGTAAATATCCGCGTCGCCGGTCTTGCCCAGGTGAAAGATGTCATTGCGCATAAAAATGATGATGACGTTCAGTTCATCTCTCATGAAATGAATCAATTCGTTGAGCTGAAAAAGAAAACCGCCGTCACCGGTGACCACCACCGCCACATCGTCACTCTTTTGCGCCTGCAACTTGCGGCAAGCCGCGCGCGCATACGGCAGGCTCGTCCCCATGGCGGCGTACCATGGATTCGTCAACCAACTGCGCCCCAAGCTCGATAGCCGCGTGCGCAAACTGTAAGACGCGAAGTACGAATTACCGATTTCAGGAAAATAGACATAAGCCTTTTGATCCTGCTGTTGCAGCCCGTTCATTACCGAGGTCAAGTTGTGAAAATCGATGCGTTCGGCAGGCGACAAAACCGCCGCCGCCGGCTCGATGCTTTTAAATGCAAACGCCGGTAATTCCGCCTTGAGCAGATGTTTAAGAATCTCCATAATATCGCGTCCCCGCTGGCACGTGCCTTTCAACACCGTGCGGTTCGGAAACTCAAACAACAGATGAGTACCGGTGGCAAAGGCGTCGTTGGTATCGAGCAGATTGATACTCGTGGCGATCTCCAGCACATAGTCCACTTCTTGCTCGATATAAGCGCGCATCTCAACGGGACTGAAGACTCCGTTATAGGCCCCCAGGCTCAACTTGTCGTATTCATCCAGCACGCCTTTGGCCAGCCAGCTGGTGACATAGGGAATCTGGAACTGCTCGCAAAACTGTTTGACCACCGCCAGCAGTTCCGAGTTCAGTTTTGCTCGCACACCCAAAAAGACGAGGGGCTTTTTTGCCGCGCTTAACTTTTTGGTGACCTGTTTAGCAACCGACTCGGCCCCGCGAAAAAGTGAGACTTCTTGCGGCAATTCAGGCAATGACAACGGCAGCTGGATGGCTTGGGTGCGGCGAGTGACCAGGTCTCTTGGCACTTCGACAAAAACGGGCTGCTTGTTCAAATAGGCGTGGGCCACGAGGCGAAAAAACTGGTCGGCCGCCACATTGGGTTGGGCTGAGTTGCGCTCGCCTTGCAGGCGCTCGGCTCGCAGGCCGAGGGCCTCAAACGCTGCCAAGGCGGCGTCGTATTTGGGCAACCATGCCGCCGAAGAACTGACCGTGTGGTGCAGCGCGACGTTGTTGATTTCAACTTCGCCGGGCGCACCTGAGATAAACACGACCGGCAAGTCTTCGGCGACGGCCAAAGCAGCCGCCGAGATGCAAGGCAGACTGCCCACCGTATAGGTCGACAAGCACACGCCCATCCCTTCGATTTCAGCCTGACCACAGGCCGTGAATGCGGCGTGCATTTCGTTGCTCGACGCGCACAATTCAAAGTCTTTTTCAAAGGCGCTGATGAGATTGGCAGCGTAATCGCCCCCCACGCCGTATATGCGTTGGGTGCCAAAAAACTTGAGGATTTCGACCATGGCTTGCCCTAGGGTCGGCAATGATTGCGCGTATTCGACACCGAAATTCTGCGTGTAGGGATCGATTTTTATGGTCATAATGGCGCTCCAAAAATAGGGCGATTGTTTGGTTTTTGATCGATTTTAATGGCGTTAATAGCATCACCTGGAGCCCGACCATCGGCTCCAGAGGGGTACTTATTGACCTAATATAGCATTTGAGCGTCAATATCGTTAATGATATTTCATTATCATTTAGGGCCTCAGAGAAATCACCGCAGACAAGTTTGAGCACCCAAGCTACGGACTTATGCGATCCAGGTGATATTTTCGGCAGACGGAACAAAATTTGCGATGGACGGAATAAATGCCAAACATCTTTCCAAATCACCCACTCTTCGCCTATAATGGCCCAATTCATTGAAGACAAGGCGCCATTTCAATCTTCATCAGTTTTCAGGAGCATCCCAATGATATTCAGATCCGGACTGCCCAAGTCGCTCATTCACCTCCTAGCCATTACCGCATTGGCGGTGATCTTGCCGGCTTGCGGCGGCGGCGATGACGACGACCTCGGGGATCCCGGCGATGGTGAAGTGGATACCGCGGCCCCCATTGTGGCGAACATTTTTCCGGTAGATGGAACGCTGATCACTGATCTCAATACATTATTCTATATCGATTTCAACGAAGATATGAATCATGGCACCGCCGCGGGCAACATCACCATTTCCCCTGAGACAGCCTTCGACATATCTTGGACCAACTCATTGAGTCTTATCCTCATGCCAAACAATTTGCCTGAAGCCACCGAAATCACGGTGACCTTCGGCGCCGGCCTGACCGATATATCTGGCAATAGCTTGGTCCCGTACACGGCGACCTACACCACCATCGCTAGCCAACTGGCCCTAGTGGGGGTTTCGCCAGAAGCTGGCACCGTGAACGTCAATCGCAACACCAACATTGGATTGGTATTCACCGAACCCGTCGATAATATCTATACAGCTGTCACCATCAGCGACGGCACCAATCCCCCTTATGATTTCGTGGCCACCGATGACGGGAAAGGCAACCACACCCTGAACCCGGATGGCGATCTCCGTGAGTTAACCGAATTCACCGTAACGGTCGACACCCAGGTTTATGGGTTCTACACAGGAACAAGTCTGGCCAGTCCCGAATCCTTCAGTTTCACGACTGGTGTAGAGTTGGACAATACGCCGCCAAGCATTGTGAGCATCACCCCAGCCAGCGGCGCCACTCTGCCGGTGGACCAAGGCACCATCACCATAGAATTCGACGAAGCCATCAACCTGACCAACTTCAACCCAACCTCCATGAACGGTCAGTTTGCCTGGGCCTTCATCGAAGCAGGCCTGGAACCGGAATTGAGTCCGGATGGAACCATGCTCACAGTTTACCTGCCCGCGGTCATGCCCGAAGGCCTGAGTCTGGAAGTGGTGCTGGCCAATTACGAAGACCCGTACGGCAACATCCAGTTAACGGAGACAGCGTGGTCCGCAACGGTGGCTGGCAACGCCTCACCTCTCTATCTGAAAGATGGTCACCGGTACACCGCCAGCGGCACCGAGGAAGAAGGAGAACTGGGCAACGAGACCCCGACTTTCGCCTTCGATACTTACCGCTTTTATGAAATCGGGGCGCGGGGCGCTGCCAATCAGTGGGAGTTCAGAGAATACGAATGGCAGTATTCGTTCCTTGATTACTACGAAATTCTCTCGGTCACCTCCGCCGGTGTTTCAATACTGGGTTTCGCCGAAGATGAGGGGTCGGGAATCCAGGAATTCATGATTTCCAATCCCTTAGTCTACCTGGAACTGC
>JBLIOK010000100.1:0-8640 GCA_047639735.1 Candidatus Krumholzibacteriia bacterium
CGGGTGAGCTGGGGGACATGTACTATGTGAACATGTCCCGAGTTAATCTGGGTATCTTTCAAAAAGACGCCAACGTGGTCTGGGATTTGGTGCCGCACGACGTGGCGATGTTGAATTTCCTTTTCCAATCAGATCCCGTCAGCGTAAGCGCCACCGGCCACTGCTATGTGCAAAAAGCGTTGGAAATTGAAGATGTGGCCTTTGTGACCTTGGAATATCCAGGGGGCATCATGGCGCACATTCATGTCAGTTGGTTGGACCCTAATAAAATTCGCAACTGTACTTTTGTTGGCAGCAAGAAGATGCTCGTCTATGATGATGTCTCGCCATCCGAGAAAATCCGGGTTTATGACAAGGGCGTCGACGTGCAGCCGCACTATGAAACCTTTGGCGAGTTTCAATTGCTGTACCGTTCGGGTGATGCCTTCATACCCCGCCTCGATACAGTTGAGCCGCTCAAAGCAGAGACCGGGCATTTCCTGGCGCTGATCAAGGGCGAAGTCGAGCCAAAAAGCAGTGGTATTGACGGCCTTAAGGTCGTGCAAGTGCTTGAAGGTGCTTGCCAATCGATGAAGGAAGAAGGCCGGCGCATCGCGTTGGATTTCACCTCTTGATCTGAGCGGATCGCAGCAGACGGAGCAAGCGTTTGACGAATCGGGCCCCTGATGTTGAGGTCATGAAGCCCCGCCCTATACGGGTGGCGATGATTGGGCAAAAAGGATATCCGCCCATTCATGGGGGAATCGAAAAACACGTTGCCGAATTGGCGGCGAGGTTGCCCGGGCTTGATATTCAGGTAGACATTTATAGCCGCCCGCATTACAGCGCTCTGGATGGCCCGGCAGATTTGCCGGGCGTTACGGTGCGCCGCTTGCCGAGCATTCCGACCAAGCATCTCGATGCCATTACCCACACTATAGCTGCTACAGCCGATGTTCTCTTTCGTCCAGTAGACTTGGTTCACTATCATGCGCTCGGCCCGGGTTTGTTGGCTGGGATTCCCCGCGCCTTGAAGCGGGTGCCGACGGTTGTGACCGTGCACGGTTTGGATTGGCGACGCGAGAAATGGGGGGCCTTTGCCAGACGAGTGCTGCAAGTCGGCGAAACGGCAAGTGTGCGTCTGCCTGCAGGTACAATTGTGGTTTCGAAGGCCCTGCGCACTCATTATCTGGATGCTCATAAGCGAACAACGAATTATATCCCAAACGGCATCGTGCCGCCGGTCTATCGCGAGGCAGATTTGATTAGGAAGGCCGGCATACAGGGCAAGTACGTCTTGTTTGTGGGGCGCCTGGTGCCCGAAAAAGGCTGCCATCTGTTGTTAGAGGCGTGGCGCAAGTTGCCGGCGGAAATGCGCGCGGAGCACCAGTTGGTTATTGCTGGCGATGCGGGGTTTACCGCCGGTTATGTCGATGAATTGAAGAAGCAAGCTCCAGCCGGCGTAGTGTTTTTGGGCTATGTGCATGGTCCTATATTGGATGAATTGTTCAGCAACGCGGAATTGCTCGTTTTGCCCTCAACGTTGGAGGGCCTTTCCATCACCTTATTGGAAGCAATGAGCTACCGCAGATGTTGTTTGGTCAGTGACATCCCGCCAAACGTGGAAGCGGCTGGAGGGCATGCGGTGGTTTTTGGATCTGGAAATGCATCCGATCTGAACGAAAAATTGACCGCGATTTTGTCCGATGCGCCACTCCGCGAGCGATTGGGGCAGTCCGGACAGATCCATGCTATAGAGCATTATAGCTGGGATCGAGTCGCTCAAATGACCGCTGACCTCTATCGCGAGTTGCTGCTGCCGTGAGCGGATAAAAGAGCAATTTTCGATTTGACATCTCAGGCTTCAGTGACTATCTCTCTTTAACCTTTCGAGCGGGCATAGCTCAGCTGGTAGAGCACTACCTTGCCAAGGTAGATGTCGCGAGTTCGAGTCTCGTTGCCCGCTCCAGTTCGATCGGGGAGCATCCATCCGGATTCTCCCCGATTTTTTTATCAGGTATGTTGACAGGGATGCTTGGTTTCAACATACTGGTGCTGGTTGTCATATTGTACCTGGTTATTGAGGCGGCATGGCCAAGTGGCTAAGGCGACGGATTGCAAACCCGTTATCCCCAGTTCGACTCTGGGTGCCGCCTCCATTTTTCTTCCTTATTTTCATCAGGAATGGTTGCGGTTGACATCGCCGCAACATCTCCGCATTATCTGCTCAATCTTGGTGCCGGGATGGCGAAATTGGTAGACGCAAGGGACTTAAAATCCCTCGGAGCGTTGCTCCGTGCCGGTTCGATTCCGGCTCTCGGCACCAACATTAATTCCACTATAGTATCTCATTAGCGGAGCGATTCATGCGCCTGGCATTTCTTTCCATTGGTCGACACATCCATACCGAGCGTTGGATCCGTTGGTTTTCTGACCAAGGTCATGACTGCCATTTATTGACCGTGCAGCCGGGTCCGATAGAAGGTGTTACGGTGCACGATATTCGTGCAGGCTTTGGCCCCAAGCCTCTGCGCTATTTAGCGTCCCTCGGCCGCGTAAGATCTCTCTTAAAATCCCTGCAGCCCGATCTTCTCAACACCCATTTCCTGACCGGCTATGGTTATTGGGGACACTTCAGTGGCGTTCATCCCAATGTGCTGACCGTGTGGGGAGACGATGTCTATGTTACGCCTTATGAAAATGCCCTGAAAAAATGGCTCGCTCAGCGTGCGTTGCGAAGTTGCGATGCGTTGACCGGTGACTCTGCCGATATCCTGGCTGTCTGCGCCACCTTGGGGGCTGACCCCGAAGAAAGTTACCGTGTTTTGTGGGGCGTTGATTTCGACGTGTTCAAGCCGGGAACAGAAATCGCATGGCGCCGCGACTTGGGTTTTGCCGATGAAGACATTGTTTATTTTTCGCCACGCAGTTACACCCAACCGTACTACAACATCGATGTGGTCATTGCAGCGGCCGCTCGGGTGAAAGCTGAAGAGCCGCGAGCACGATTTCTTTTCTCGGGGTACGAGGGTGACCCCGCGCCATTCGAAGCCAAGGCACAGGCGGCAGGCATATCTGATGTGACGGCTATGGTGGGGCGTTTAGCCCACGCTGAATTTGCGGTGGCTCTGCGAGCGGCTGATGTCTTCATTTCGGTGCCGTCGGTCGACGCGACGGCTGTGAGCTTGCTAGAGGCCATGTCCAGCGGCACCAGTGTGATCATTTCGAGTTTGGCCTCATCAATGGAGTGGATAACCGATGGGCAGTCGGGATTAGTGGTTCCACCACGAGACGAAGCGGCCCTGGTGGCAGCGATGTTGCGTCTTGGGAATGATGTGGAATTTCGAAATGACTGCCAGCGCCGAGCGCTGGCACGGGCTCACGAAGCGGTCGGTTTTGCTCAGAACATGACCATCGTATCAGACCTTTTTGCTCATTTGGTGGATGGCGAGGCGCGGCCAAGTGGTGTGCGCTTAGCTGAATTGACAGCTGGTGGTGCAACTTGATTCTCTCGGTCGTGATCCCCACCATGAACAAATGCGAGCTTTTGGCTCAAACATTGGCGGCATTGGCTGGACAGGATCTCGGTGTGGCCGGAACTTGGGAAATCGTGGTCGTCAATGATGGCAGCAGCGATGGCACGGCGGCGTACCTGAATTCTGAAATACGGAATCCGGACTCGCGCCTGGTTGTGGTTGATCCGGGCCAAAATGTAGGCCGTGCCAAGGCGCGTAATCTGGGCGCTCGCCAAGCTCGCGGTCAGTTTATCTTATTTCTTGATGACGATATTGTTGCGCCGTCCGGTCTCTTGAGCGCTCATCTGCAGATACTCATGGCTACGGAAAACTGCGGTACTATTGGGTATGCTGTAACCGCTGGCGAATTGATCGACGCTCCGCATTTCTACTATATGGATTCCCGCGGCACAGCGCGGTTGCACTCGGGGTCGGCACCGGCACGGTTCTTTGTGACTCAAAATGCCGCTGTGCCTCGAGAAGCGTTTTTGGCCATCGGTGGTTTTGACGAAGACTTCTCGGCCTATGGATTTGAAGATATGGAAGTGGCATTTCGGCTGGAAGATGAAACCGGCCTTCAGTTTCGCGCGTTGCCTAATCCAGTACCGGTTCATGTGCATCACCATACGGTCGGTGAATATTTGGCTAAAAAAGTGGAATGCGGTCGGCATTCGCTGCCTCATCTAGCCCGCTTGCACCCGCATCGTATAGCAGAGATGAAGCTGCACCACGTGGTAGATACAGATGGGCAGAGCCGGCCTGGTCTATTGACGCGAATGATTCGCGGTTTTGCAGGATGTGGCCTTGGTTCCCAATTGCCCCGCCTGATGGCAGCCTGGCCAACCTCTGGCCGGTCTCGCCCTCGGTTTGAGGGGCTTTATTTTAACCTGATGAATCTTACGGTGTTGTGCGCTTACCGCATTGGCATGACAGAATCGTCTGCAAAAGACTGACACAATGTCAGACGGGTCTGGCAGGCTGACAAGTGGTGTGACATTTACGTGTCATGTTTTGCATAATGACCTGCGGCTGAATGATCATTAACTTGCTTAGTAGCAACTGCTTATCGTGCATCGGGAAATATCTTCCTATTGGGCACGCCCCTTGTATATACGTTTCCGTACGAAATAAATGTGCTCCCGCTACAGGAAGAGGTCCATCATGGGCAAGATTATTGGTATTGATTTGGGAACGACCAACAGTGTTGTGTCGGTGATGGAGGGTGGCGAACCTAAAGTCATTCAAAATAAAGAAGGTAACCGCACCACGCCGTCCGTGGTCTCTTGGAACAAAAGCGGCGAGCGTCAAGTGGGCTTGTTGGCCAAACGCCAAGCAGTCACCAATCCAACCGATACGATCTATTCGGTGAAACGCTTCATGGGCCGTCAATTTGATGAAGTGAGCAACGAGATTTCCGAAGTGCCTTATGAAGTCATCGCTGGCAAGAACGGCGAAGTTCGCATCAAAACTAGCCAAGGTGAATTTTCACCACCAGAAATCAGCGCTCAAATCTTGCGCACGCTGAAAGAAACCGCCGAAGAGTATTTGGGCGAACCAGTGACCCAAGCTGTGGTGACGGTGCCGGCGTATTTTAACGACGCACAGCGCCAAGCGACCAAAGATGCCGCGAAGATTGCCGGCCTAGAAGTGCAGCGGATTATTAACGAGCCGACGGCCGCGGCCTTGGCTTATGGTTTAGAGAGAAAAGGTGAAGAGACCATCGCCGTGTTTGATCTCGGTGGTGGAACGTTTGACATCTCCATTTTGGAAATTGTTGACGGTGTGTTCTCGGTATTGGCGACCAACGGTGATACTCATCTTGGTGGTGATGATTTTGATCAACGCATCATGGACCACTTGGTTGATACCTTCATCAAACAAGAGGGCATTGATCTGAGTAAAGATCCTATGGCCCAACAACGTTTGAAAGAAGCGGCGGAGTTGGCCAAACGCGAGCTTAGCTCATCGACCCAAACGGAAATAAATCTGCCCTTTATCACGGCCGATCAAAATGGACCTAAGCATCTGACTTTGACTCTGACCCGCGCAAAATTTGAATCCCTGGTGAGCGACTTGGTCGAGCGAGCCATGGGTCCTTGCCTGGCGTGTATAAAGGATGCCGGCTTGTCGGCCAGCGATATCGACGAAGTGCTTCTTGTTGGCGGGTCGACCCGTATTCCAGCGGTGGCTGCGAAGGTCGAAGAGATCTTCAAGAAAGAGCCCAATCGCACGGTCAATCCAGATGAAGTGGTGGGCATGGGCGCTGCGATTCAGGGCGGCGTGCTCGGCGGCGAAGACATGGACATTGTCTTGCTCGACGTGACTCCGTTGAGCCTGGGTATCGAGACCATGGGTGAAGTGATGACCCGGTTGATTGATCGCAACACTACGATCCCAACCAAGAAGTCGCAGGTGTTTTCGACGGCCGCTGACAACCAGCCGACTGTGGATATTCATGTCTTGCAGGGCGAGCGTCAGATGGCCAACGACAACAAGACGATTGGCCGGTTCCAGTTGACGGGCTTGCCTTCGGCTCCTCGCGGAGTTCCTCAGATTGAAGTCTCCTTTGACATCGATGCCAACGGCATCTTGTCAGTAAGCGCGGTGGACAAAGCCACTGGTAAGGAACAGTCGATCAGGATTGAGGCGTCCAGCGGACTGTCTGATGATGAAGTCGAGCGCATGGTTCAAGATGCCGAAGCAAATGCTGATGAAGACAAAGCCAGGCGTGAATTGGTGGATGTTAAGAATGAGGCGGAAGCGCGGGTGCACAGCGCTCAAAAGGGAATTGCTGATCTTGGTGAAGATATCGACACTGTCTTGAAAGAGGACGTGGAGACGAAGATCAAAGCTGTAGAGGAGGTCTTGGCCAGCGACGATGTTGCCATGATCCGTGCGGCAAGCGACGCCCTGATGGCCTCTGTACAAGAGTTGACGAGCAAAGCTTATGAAAAAGCTGCTGCTAAAGAAGCAGAAGGTGCCGAGCCTAAAGCACAGGCCGAAGGTGCTGCTGCTGACTCAGAGTCCTCGAAGAGCGATACCGTCGACGCCGACTACGAAGTTGTCGATGACTAAGTGCGTCTCTTTGTAGAACATGTGGGCGGGTGCTTGAGCTTCGTCTCGAGCACCCGTTTGCTTTTTGAGGCCAGAATGCCATTGACCGCTACGTCGTTTTCGGGTAGTCTGGACATCTGAAAACAAATAGAAAGAAAAGCACAAAATAGCCGGATAATGGGAACTTTCCCTGCTTTTACAGCGTATGGGGAGTAGCTGAAGATTTTGGTGCCCAACCAGAGTGTTTCGGCAATAACCGAACCGAGGAGGGTAGTGACGTGTTTGAAGTTGAACTCAGTAGTGATCGTCGCGAGGATTCGAGCCTCCAGCATTATTTACAATCCATTGGTAAGCATAATTTGCTGACCCGTGAAGAAGAATTTGAATTGGCTCGAAAGATTCGAGTCGGTGACAAAGCTGCTCTCGACAAATTGGTGAATTCGAATCTCCGATTTGTGGTCAGCGTCGCTAAAAAATTCTTGAACCAGGGCCTCAGCTATATGGACCTTATCGCCGAAGGTAACATCGGTTTGATCACCGCTGGCAAACGCTTCGATGAACGACGTGAATTTCGATTCATCTCGTATGCCGTCTGGTGGATTCGCCAAGCAATTCAAAAAGCCATCGCTGAGCAAACCAATACGGTTCGGCTGCCTATCAATCGGTCGCAGCAGGCTATGCGCATGAAACGGGTTTCGCAGTCGTTGGAGCAGAAGCACAAACGCAAAGCAAATGAATCAGAAATTGCTGAAGTGATGGATCTCGACCTGCGTAAGATGGCAGAAATCAGGGCCGCGAGCCGGCCATTGATGAGTCTGGATCAACCCATCTATGAAGAAGATATCACTTTGGCTGATACGCTGTCTGATCCCACTCAACTGACGCCCGACCAGGGTTATGTCTCCGAAGAGTTGGTGCAAGAGTTGAGCGATGCCATGGAACTGCTGACAGCCCGAGAGAAAGACATCGTTACTCGCTACTACGGACTTGGTAGCGAAGAGACGGCCTCCCTGGAAACGATAGGGCAGGACATCAATCTTTCCCGTGAACGCGTGCGGCAGATTCGGAACCAGGCTTTGCTTAAAATGAAACAACAGGGGCACGGCGAACGGTTGGTTGCCTACCTGGCCTAGCCAGTTGCTGAGTTGGCCTGTATAAAGTTGGTCAAATTTGTTAGAGGACGCGGCCAAAGTTCGGGTTGACATTGCTGGCCGTAGTGACTTTATTTTGCGCTCTGGTGGGCGATTAGCTCAGCTTTGGTTAGAGCGCTTGCTTGACAGGCAAGAGGTCACAGGTTCGAATCCCGTATCGCCTACCACCAAGATCAAAGGGCTTGCGTTATGCGCAGGCCCTTTTTTTGTATTTTATAAATCTGAGAACCTGCCTTGGGGACTTGCCACCTCACCTTAAGGAGGTTAGATTTTTCATCACATTTGACGCCAGATACTCGCACCGGAGAACGGAAGCAGCATGTCCAAGCTCACTTTGACTCTACCTGACGGAAACTCGTTGGAGATCGATTCCGGCCAGCCTTATGGCGATGCCGTTCGCCAAATTGGTGAGGGGCTGTATCGCAGCGCCCTGGCAGTCACCGTAGACGATACTCATCATCCTTTGGACGAGGCGGCGACCGCTGGCGGTGCATTGAAAGTGATCACTCGCAACAGTGACGAAGGGCTGCAGACATTGCGCCACACTGTCGCGCATCTGATGGCTTGGGCGGTTCAGGATTTGTACCCGGGCGTGAAGTTCGCCTTCGGCCCGGCGATCGATTCGGGGTTCTATTATGATTTTGATCGCGGAGACCCATTCACCGAAGATGATTTGGCTGCGATTGAAAAACGTATGGGCGAATTGGCCAAACAAAAAGTGCCAGTTGTCAGGGAAGTGGTTACGGCGGCTGATGCGCGCGCAATGTTCGCCGACCAGCCCTATAAGATGGCTCAGATAGAGGACCTTGAAGGTGAGGAATTGTCGATCTATCGCATCGGGGAATTTACGGATTTCTGCGAAGGCCCACACGTGCCGGACACCAAGGATCTCAAAGCATTTAAACTGCTTAATGTTTCGGCGGCGCACTGGGCGAAAGATC
>JBLIOK010000101.1:0-8563 GCA_047639735.1 Candidatus Krumholzibacteriia bacterium
GCGTGGGGTAATAAAAGGCGCGGGCACCGCGATACATGGTCGCCAACTCGTCGCGATTGAGGTAAGCAGAGGAAATCACGTAAGGGCGTTTGCCACGAGGTAAGCCACTGGGGACGCCCCCGGTTACGACGACCGGCAACCATTTGTCATCCGGCAATTTATCCATCACTTCAATCAGTGCCGTCAATGCGCGCCAGGTGTTCTTGATCCAACGGTCGCCAGAAACCATAAAGAGGTATTTCCCCTCACGAACACCCAATTTTTCGAACAGTCGGACATCATTTTGCGCAGCAGTGCCAGCTTTGGCTTCAGGGCAATAGAAATCGTGTATCTGCAGATCTGCAGGAAGATCCAACTTCTCAACCATCGAGTAGCGCGTATGCCATGACGGCACGATCACATGCAACTGACGACAAGATAAATTCACCAAGGCTTGGAATTGCTTTGCTCGCCATTGGGGGCGCACCTGCTCCAATAAATACTTTGCCAACCACTTCGCTTTGGCCGGAATGCCACGGGCATAGTGACGCCCGTGAAACGGCATCATTTGTTCCAGTGGACGCAACCCGTGCACGCCAAGAAACACCACCATCTGACCAAAATTTAAGGTGTGCGTATGGTAGGGTAAACCCGACATGAAAGAGCTGAACTTGCCCGACGAAAGCAAGGCCTGTAATCCATTCGTACCGTCAATGGGATGCAGGTCAATATTGTGTTTAAGCACCAATTCTTGGATATCGGGATCCAAGGGATGATCACCTTGATAGAATGCTGCTAGCCGTGGCTCCGTGTCGCTTTCATCCCGCTTTTCGTGATTTGATTCGGCAAGCGCAGCTGACATAGCAACCAAACGCCTAAAAACCGCGCGCGAATATTCGCCGCCGCCACCGGCGCCCAGAATAGCCGTCTGGGTCGATTTTAAATCGTAAAGCAGTTTCATTGATTCTTTCCGCTTCCTCGCAGCTTCCAAATGATTAATCCACTCATGCCCACGACAATCCAAGCGGCTCCGCCTAACATTGTCAGCACCGCACCCATAATTCCGCGGGTAGGAATTAACAACCATGCCAAGACCAACATCAACCCCACATTGACCACCTGTATCAACAATTGGCCACGGAAAGCTTTCATCGAAGTGGCAGCTGGTCCCAGCAAACCTCCGACAAAGTAAAATGCGCCGGCAATCATCACCACGACAAATTCGCGTTCGTAGGCGCCGTACTCAGCGGTGTAAATCAAGGTCAGTAATTCTCGGCCAGCAAACACAGCCACCAAGATACCCAACACCCCTACGGCCGAACCGAGCAAGACAAGCTTTAAGACCAGGCGTCGAAAATCGGCTAGTCTGCCCGCTGAATATATCTTAGCCAGTGGCGCCAAACTGCTTTGGCCAAGGGCCATGACGACGGTAGATCCAGCTACAATCATGTACGTCAAAGCCGCGATCACACCGACTTCGTCTTCGCTCCAGTATTCTACCAAATATGTGCGCGGAATCGTATGGCGCAACTGAGCCAGCATCATAACCAAGCCCAAGGGCAAGGTTAGCCAAACAATCTGGCCAAAGACTGGCCTCGACCAACGCGGGCGCAACTCTTGGCCTGTCGCCAGCAACTGTGCACGGGCCTGTGGCAGATCAAAAGTCAACAGCGGCACTGCCCAAGCCGTTACGAAGGCCACCATCGCCCAAATCAAACTGCGGGTCGCCGCGAAAACCGAGCCGACCAAGATCAAACCGAACAAACCTTTTATCATCAAAGAGCGGCTTACCAAATCCATCCGCTCGTTTTTCTGCGCTAGGCCGAAAAGGATGTCGCTCAATCCTTCCAGTATTCTCGCTACACAAAACAAGAGAATCACGACCAACAATTCACCACTATAATTCATCAACCCGATGCCCAGCACGACGAGGAAAGCCGCTGGCAACATCAACAAGCGCACAGCGAAATAATCGCCGAAATTATGGGAGTTTTGCGCGTCTGCAGCTAGCACCGACCTCAACTGCAAGTTGGCAAACATCACCACTGGCGTCACCACCGCCGAGGCCAAGGCGTACCGCCCAACGACGGCCGGGTTTCCCAACTTCGTCAGCACCGCCAGAATGCCCCACAAGCACACCGCATAAATCACATTACCAACAATGGTCCACGAAAAGTTTCGCCGCAGCGAATTGCCTCGGCTTGTCATTTTGAAGGGGATTCCGATGAAGCCGGTTTTCCGCGCAGGGCGGGATCTTGGCCAGCGGCGCCGTCCTTCAATCGAGGATCATCTGGCGGTGTTTCCGCGGCAAGTCCTGTTTTGCCAGCAAAGTCTGGCACCAAGGCCAACAACTCACGCCAAATGCCTTCGTGTTCGCCCAACGTGGCGTGCTCAACCAGTCGAGTGACACCGGCCTCGACGGCGGCACCATCAATCGCCTGGCGCCGCGCCACCATGATACCTTCGTTCTCTGTCTGAGTTGGCTTTTCACCTTCGGCCCACAACTCTTCATACAATTTTTCACCTGGCCGTAGTCCTGTGTAGGTGATGGTTACGTCCACGTCTGGCGTCAGGCCAGATAGGCGGATCATCTGGCGTGCTAATTCGTCGATCTTTACTGAGTTGCCCATTTCCAGAATAAAGACGTCTCCGCCTTTACCCATCGCCGCGGCAAACAGCACCAATTGCACTGCCTCGGCGATCGTCATGAAAAAGCGTTCCATATCAGGGTGGGTTACAGTTACCGGCCCGCCCTTCTTGATCTGCTTAGTAAACATCTCCACCACGCTGCCAGCGCTACCGAGCACGTTGCCAAAACGGATTATCGAGAATCGGGTTTCGCAATCCACTTTGGCCTGCCGCGTCAAAATCACTTTCTCAGCAATCTGTTTGGTGGCGCCCATGACATTGGTTGGGTTAACCGATTTATCAGTCGAGATCATCACAAATCGTTCAACCTTATTGCGCACCGCCATATCGGCCAGTTGTCTGGTTCCAAGGACGTTATTAAGAACCGCTTCTTCGGGATGAAACTGTAAAATGGGCACGTGTTTATAAGCTGCGGCATGAAAGACGATGTCTGGCTTGGCTTGGGCAAAAAACCGTTCCAAACGGCGAGAGTTTTTAATGTCTCCCAATAAAAAATCGAACTGCATCGTATCGGTATGCTCACTCAACTCGTGTTCGATGCGAAACAAGCCATTTTCATCTTTATCCAAACACGCCAAATAGGCAGCGCCACTCTCTACAATCTGGCGGCACAATTCTGATCCGATACTGCCGGCAGCACCCGTCACCAAGACTCGTTTGCCCCGAACCATATCGTTGATCACACCCACATCACCGGTGACCGGACGGCGGTTCAACAAACTGTCGGTACTAAAATCCTCAACGCGGCGGATGCCCGGATTGTCGCTTTCCATGATTTCCCAAAAACTTGGCACCGATTTGAGCGGCAGTCCCGCTTCTTGGCAAAGATTCACAATGCGATACAGTTCAGAGGTGGTCGCTGAGGGAATGGCCAAGACAATGACTTCAGCAGATCGTTTTTTGGCCACGGCAGCAATATCATCAATTTTGCCGAGCACCTCGACGCCCCGAATACGAACGCCTTGCGCATCGGCGTTATCATCGACCAGCCCAACGGGGCGAAACCCACCCAGTCTGGGCGACTGCATTGCTTCGATCGTTAGAGCACCGGCATTGCCGCTGCCAACAACGATCGCCCGTTTGCGAGGCGCGCGATTGCCCAGCGGATCAACCGCGCCACCAATGAGGCGGTAGGCAAATCTTCCCAGCATGGCCAATCCCAAGTAGAGCACCATATCGATGGCAAGAGAAGAAAGTGGAAAACCACCGGGCCGATCCCAGAATACCCACAGGCCGATTATGATCACGGCACTGCTCGAAAACACTGCTCCAACTAGGGCAGGCAGATCTTCGAGAGACGCAAATCGCCAAGATGTTTTGTGCAATCCAAGTGCCCAGAAAAAGAGCATGCGCACCGGCACAGTCACGCCCAACATCGCCAACCACCAGGTTTGCCAGTGATCGATACCATCCTCCAATACGCCCGCCAACAAGACAAAGCGGATCAAAAATGAAACGGAGACTGATATAGCGGCCAGCACACCAAAAAAAGCCAAAGTAAATAGCAGACGGTGACGTCGCACGGTGCGGGTTAACCATGCATCTTCTTGTAGCATTTGCCGAAGTCCAGAGGGCGCTCTTCCAACTGGGGACCGCTCTGTTTTCAGATCAACGTCGCTCATTATTCTCGTTTTTCGGCTGAAGAATGGCCAGTCGACCTGCGTTCAGTTCCGCTATCATAGATTACCCCACCATCGCAGGCAATGCCTGGTCTAGGGAATATTGCGGCTCAAAACCAAGTTCATCAGCGATTGCCTGAGAACTGTATACCGCTGAACCCAAAAGTTTTTCACAGGCTACGCTGTCCACGGGAAATGGCAGGCCCAAGCGATGCAAAAAATCGCCCTGTTTAGCCAGACCCTCCAGCACAACCTGTGGCAGCGACCAACGCAGGGGACCTTTGTCCATGGATCGACGCATCAAGTCTTGTATCTGGCGCGTCGAATATTTTTTACCATCAGTCACAGTATAACATCGTCCATTGGCCGCCGGTGACTCCGCAACCAACAACAACGCTTGCGCCACATCACGTACATCAACCAGACTGCGTTGATTTCTGGTCTCTGGCAAGGGTGGAAACCGACCAGCAGCAATGGCCTGCATCATGTGGCGCAAATTGCCCTTCACTCCCGGACCATACATCAACGGCGCCCGAATCACGCTGGTGTGCAGGCCATACTCACGGCCTGCGTCATGAACCAATCGTTCAGCTGCATGCTTAGTGCGACCGTAAGCTGTCGTTGGCTGTGGCGAATCTTCGTCCGTCAAAGTCACGGCACTGCCTTCACCCAGCACTTTGACACTGCTCATCAATACAAACGCCCTCACACCAGAGGCCACCGCGGCATTCACCAAGTTGCCGGTCATTTCTACATTCAAGCGCTTATAATCTTTTTCGTCATCAGGCGATGCCGCTGTCGCATGGGTTTTGGCTGCCAGATGCAAAACGGTATCAACGCCCGCACACAGATTTTCAAACGCGAGTTTATCGGTCAAATCAAATTGGCGCGTTTCATGCCAAGGACCCTGGTCGGGCCGACGCACAACACCCAGTACGTGATGACCCTCATCTCGCAGCGCGGCGCACACTTGGCGGCCCAGAAAGCCCGCAGCGCCGGTGACCATGAACTGACGTTTCTTAGACATTTTCGGCATTTTCAGACAATAATTCTTGGTAAAGACTCATCGTTTGCTCCACGACGATCGTCTCGGAAAAATTCTCCTCAACGAGCCGCCGAGAAGCCCTCCCGTATCGTTCTCTCAGTTGGGGGTCATCTGCCAATAATTTCACCGCAGCGACAACGGACGCCACATCTCGCACCGGCACCAGCACTCCATTTACCCCATCTTGACAGATCTCACGGCACCCAGTGGCGTCGGTCGCCAACAGCGGCAGCCCACAGGCCGCAGCCTCCAACAATGATTTAGGAAAACCCTCGCGGTAATAACTTGGCAAGAGGCCAACGTGACAAGTGTTCAACAACGCCGCCACATCGCTGACACGCCCAAGCCAAGTGATCGCACCTTCGTCATGCCAAGCTTGCAACTGGCCGACCGAAATTCCAGACGGGTTGTCCACATCCGGTTCGCCTGCAAAAACAAATTCCAGATCCTGTCGTTCAGCTTGCAAAATCCGAGCAGCGGCCACCACTTCAAAGAGCCCTTTTTCACTAATCATCCGCGCCACTAAGCAAAAACGAATCTTACCCTGCGGTTCCCGCTCCACCGGCTTGAATGTCTTGGTGTCCACGCCCGAGCCACGAATGAGGACCAAATTTTGAAGATCCAAATTGATATTCTGGATGAAGAAATCTCCATCGTCATTATTCTGCACGATGACTCGTGTTCTTGAACGAAAGTGCAACAGCTTAAAAGCTAGAGTCACCCACGGGCGCACTAACCGTGCCCTCCACGTGCTTGATGTGTACAAAAACCCAAGGCCCGCCATCGCATTGACCACGTTTTTAATGCCAGTCAGGCGCGCGGCTAACGAGCCATAAAGGCACGATTTTGGCGTAACGTGGTGCACGATGTCGGGCCGCTCGCGGCGGTATATTGTTAGCAGGTGTATAAAACCGATAAGATCCTGAACGGGGTTGCTAAAGCCACGGTGCAAGCGACTCGGTATCACTTGCGCCCCGGCATCCAAGATGGGTTGTTTCTCGCGGTCAACTCGGGTGACCACCGTTACTACCATGCCCCGGTCAATGGCACCCTCAATGAGGGGCAAGCGATGTGAACAGACGTACCAATCCTCAGGAATGAGAAACAGCAATTTCTTGGGATTTTCTGCGCCGGACATTCTCCGCTCCTCAACAGCTTATTTTGGCAGATCTATTGTGGCCGAAAGTAAGGCCTAAATGGCCCTATTGTCTACTTTTCCTTGCCCTAGAGTCCAAACTTGCCAATACTCCTCACTACGGGAAAATTAAAGCTGAAAAATACAGGCTGTTTGGGAATCGATATGAAAAAGAGGCGGATCTAAATTGCTGGAAGCACCTCTATTTGCCTTTATGGGCGCCTTCATTCTCAACTTTTTACTGACTCCCTATTTGATTCGTATTTTACGCCGCCGGTCCATGCTGGACATTCCTAATGAGCGCAGCAGCCACGAGACGCCTGTTCCCCGTGGCGGAGGCGTGGTGGTGGTCTTTGCCTGGGTCGTGGGTATGCTCGCCACTTGGGCCTTGCGCTTCCCCTTGCCTGACCTAGGTATCTTGGCCCCAGATGGCTTCGTCATCTCCACCACGCTCGGTGTGGTAGTTTTGGCAGTATTGGGTTTTGTCGACGACCGCGTGAACCTGAATCCGTTCCTCAAACTTTTTGTGCAGGTTGCCGTCGGCCTGCAAGCCATGTGGTTTTCCGGTTTACGGGTCACCACTTTGGGTTTGCCCTTAGAAGCGCCTCTCGAGTTGGGTGGTCTCGGGTGGCTCATCGGCCTGATCTGGTTGGTTGGCTTCACAAATGTTTTTAATTTCATGGACGGCATCAACGGCCTGGCCTTTACCCAACTGATCATTGGCGGCTCTGCTTTTTGTCTATTTGGTGTCAAAAGCGGGGATTACGAATTGGCAATAAGCGGAGCCCTGGCAGCAGGCGCAGCCTTGGGGATTTTGAAATATAATTTCCCAAAAGCGCTGGTTTTCATGGGCGATGTTGGCAGCCTGCCTTCGGGGTTTCTATTGGCGATGTTAGGCTTAAGGGTGGCGTTTGGCGACCACAGCGGAGAGAAATCGCTATTGGTGCCGGTGCTGGCGTTATGGCCATTCCTCTATGACGGCGGTTATACGTTGCTCAATCGACTTTTTCATCGGCGCAATCCTTTTCATGCGCACCGGAGTCACCTTTATCAGCGATTGGTTGTGAAAGGATATTCTCATCAAAATATTACGGCTGCTTATGCATTGTGGATGGTAGCGTGCGGGACGGCAGCTTATGTGTTGCCGAGTTGTTCATTGCTGATGGCCAAGACGATTGTGGTGGGCGTGGTGATTGGCTCGGTGGTTTATACGGTGGTGACAGTCATGCAGGTTCGGGCGAGTATGACGTGAAACAGTCCTACACTGAAACATTTGCCCGAGAATTATCCAAAATCAAATAGGGATCAACACTTTCCCCACCCGCTTCTATTTCGGCAGCAAAAACTGGAATGTTTTCGATCTTCGGCGAATCCAAAGGTGCCTGCCAAACCGGGTTAGCCGACCCGAAATACTCTGGCTCCCACGGTAATTCGCCTAATTGAGGTATAATAGTTTGCACAATAGTTTGAATGTCATGAGCCAAACTTGACTCAAGATTTGCTTCATAGGCCGCCAATTTCACAGGCATTACCCGTTCAACATAATACCGACAAGGGTCATCCACGGCTGCGAGAATCTCTTCTTCGCGACGAAACTTGATGGTAGCCGAGTGGGTGATCCCCGGCCGAACTTTAAGAATTCGGTCGTATTGCTGAGGAAATAGATTGGCAAATTCAGCGACTTCGGGACGGGGGCCGACGAAGCTCATATCACCGCGGAGGACGTTGAGAAGCTGGGGAATTTCATCGAGTTTAGTTCGGCGTAGCCAAGTGCCGAAAGGGGTGATGCGATCGTTTCCGGCTTCGGTTACGTTGCAACCTTGGTCCAATCGGTCGATGACCATCGTCCTGAACTTTAGGATCCAAAAAGTTCTGCCACCGCGCCCAAGTCGTTGCTGCCTAAAGATGACTGGACCGCTACTTGTTAGCAATATGCCAAGAGCCACCACAAGACAAACGGGCGCCATCACAACAATGCCTACCAGCGAGAATGCAATATCAAGAATGCGTTTCACAATTTCCTCTTATAGTCATTAATTAGTCAACGATATCCAGACACTGCTTGCGTGTTTTCTTTAGCAAGGCGAATGCCAGTAAATTAGATCTACAATAAATAATTGACGTCGAAAAACACTT
>JBLIOK010000102.1:0-8537 GCA_047639735.1 Candidatus Krumholzibacteriia bacterium
GTGAATGTGCCTTGGCCGACTTTCGGCGGTAACGTAAAACGTACCGGTGTCTTTTTGCCGCTATCATTAGTTGGAGTTGAAGATAACGGTGGAGTGCCTGTCGCGGGCTTCACGGTTTTGAGCCCTTATCCAAATCCATTTAACCCTTCGACCTCCGTCAAAATGTACATTCCCGCTGGGCGTGATTTGGACCTGAGTGTTTACGATGTGTCGGGACGAAAAGTCCGCTCATTGCATACGGGGTCAATCAGCGCCGGGTGGCACACGCTGGTGTGGGATGGGCAAGATGATTCCGGACGCGGTCAAGCGAGCGGTGTTTACTTTATGCGCGCCGCAAGTGGAGCTGAATCAAATATCAAGAAAATGACCTTGGTGAAATAGCACAATAATTGACCTGCGTCGCGGGTCGAGATAAGTTAATGGCGCAGCTCCTGTAGGGGTTGCGCCATTATTTTTGCTAGGCAATTGGAGAAAGGCTACCCTTTGCATCGATCAAATCATCGATATCTCTATTTCTTAACCGGCAAGTGCTTGATGCTGTTGTTGCTTTTGAGTGGTGTTGGGTGCTCGAGCGAAAATAAAGGCGAAGCTGAAAACGGTATCGGGATGGGAGCCAAACCACTTGAGTCGGCAGTGCCAGGGGGCACGGCGGTTATCGCTTTAGCCAATGACCCGGATGCTTTGAACCCGTTGCTTTATACGTCTTCCGCTGCCGGAATGGTGTATGCGGAGATCCATGATGGTTTGACTGAAATGGATGAGAAGCTCAATTATGTGCCACGCATTGCTTCTGACTGGAAGATCAGTCCGGATCGTTTGAGCATTACTTATCAGCTCAATCGATGGCGGTTTTCGGACGGTACGCCCTTGACGGCGTTCGATGTCGTGCACTCCTATGATCTATTTGTGGATCCTGCGGTGGCGAGTCCTCGCCGTGGTCGGCTGCGAGAGGTCGAACGTGCGGTGGCCTTGGATTCTTTTACCGTTCGCTACTGGTTTGACCGGCCCCAAGCAGAGCCCCTTGCCCGCACATGGCATCATGTACTTCCATGGCACATGATCAAAGATTTATCCCCGCAGGACGTTGCGAATTGGCCGATCAATAGCCACCCGCTTTCTTCTGGTGAATTTGAATTAGAATCATGGGAAAGAAATCGCAGTTTAGTTCTTAAACCCAACAAAGAGTATCCGGGCGTGGCGCCCTTGTTGAGCCGAGTCGTCTTTCAAGTGTTGCCGGAAGCAAATACACGGGTCATCGCTTTGGAGACGGGTGAGGTGGATTTGGTTGCGGGGCTCGACCCTGATGCGGCTGAGCGTTTGGCAGCGAGTGGCAAGATCAAAATCGTTTCGGCAGGCGGCCGTCGGTTTTATTACTTGAATTGGAATCTTGCTAACCCAGTTTTTGCTGACCCAAGAACGCGGCGCGCATTGTCTTTAGCCATTGACCGGCAACTGATGGTGGCGACCTTGCTGAAAGGTTATGGAGCGCCAGCTACGAGCCCGATTCCGCCGGTGCTTTGGAATCACAATGACAAGATCCCTGCCCAAAGCCGCGACCTGAATGCTGCCCGCCTGCTGTTGAATGCAGCAGGCTGGCGAGATGATGATGGCGACGGTATTCTCGAGCGTAACGGCACGGATTTAGCGTTCGAGATCATCGCTCGGCAGGGAGACCCGGTTAGGCGTGATGGCGCCGTGATTTTGAGTGCTCAATTAGCGGAGGTAGGAGCAAAAGTATCTTTGCGAATCATGGAGCACGCTGCGAGTCTGTCACGGGTGAGGTCTGGAAACTACGACTCTTATCTAGGCCTTTTGAACGCCAATCTTTTTGGAAATCCGGCGGGCTATATAGCCTCTGACGCGACTGACCAGTTTAATTTCGGCCACTACGCAAATTCTAAAGTTGATTCCTTGTTGGAATTGGCTAGCGGTGAGATGGAGCGTGAAAAGGCATTGTCGTATTGGTGGCAATTGCAGGAAGTGCTGCAGGAGGATCCACCTGCTGCATATCTGATGTATCCGGATTACTTGGTGGGGGTTAGCATACGTGTGCAAAACGTTGTACCACACCTCTTGTCGCCAGTTAATAATCTAGCGAGATGGTGGATTGCGCCCTCTGACCGCAAGTACCGTACGGATTAGATCGCGGATATTCTGACCGACCCTTGTTCTGGCGGCGCAGGATACGTAGGTTGTGTACATGACAAACTTATACCGAATGATAACACGGGCGAGATCTCTGACCGTAGGCTTGACGGTCTTATGCTTCCTTGTATTAGTGCAGGGGTGTTCAAAAAGCACCGATCCCTTTGGTGAAGACGATACTGGGATCATCAATTTCACGCCCAAGTCTCAAGGCCACACCATCACCTTGGCCGAAGAGATCGAGTTCTTGGTGACGGCGCCGGATGCCAACATCTTGAATGTGAATTGGATTCGCAACCAACAGATTGCTAGCAATGAATTCAACTATGTTTACCGACCCTCTAGCATAGGTGCTGACACATTGCGGGTTCAGGCCAATGCTGATGGCATTAACAAATCATATTTTTGGGTGATCACAGTTGAGTCTGAACCCAGTACGTCCCCGCCGATTGTGCCTGGAGTCATTGGTGGGGCAGGTCCGGCTGCCGGAGACGTGGCCGTATCGTGGAATAAAGTGGGCAATACTTCTTTTCCGATGAAAGAATATGTTATTGCCTTGAGCCATACCGGCTCTATCACAGCGTTAAACTGGGATCAAGCCCGTGAAATACGCCGTGTTGCCCACCGTCCCGCTGTTGTTGGATACCAAGAGAATTTTACGGTTGCTGACGATGGAATGGTTGAAGGCGCAGAAGTTTGGTTGGCCGTACGAGCTGTCGATGAGTTGGGCCAAATGTCGCCGATGGGCAATAACGGCTTTACGGTGACGACGACGTCTTGGTGGCTCAATGGAGTCGTAGAGGATGAGGCAGGTGTGAGGCATCCGGGAATCGTTGTCGAATCACTGTCGCCATCGGTGAGCACGAATACGGAATTGAATGGCGAGTTCAAGTTGGGGCCCTTTCGCAGCATAGACGAAATTAGTCTCAAAACCAAAAGCAGCAACGCTCCGATCAGTGGGTGGTTTGATTTTACAACGACTCCTTTGGACAGCACCAGCAGCGATAACCTGAGAATTGTATTGATCACCAGACATCTTATTGACGAGCAATGCACCAATTTCGGTGGGCAATTTCTAACACTATTGAAAAACATGACTCGTGTTAATACAGAAGATCCCATTCTGCGGCGTTGGGAAAGCTTTCCACTGTCCTACTATATTCCAGAAAGGACCAACGCGGACGGTACGGATTTTGGCCTGGCAGCCAGATTTGCACTCGCCTATTGGGACTCGGTTTTGGGGGGCGACAACTTTGTGGAATCAACGGACCAAGAGACAGCTCAATTCGTCTTTCGATTTGACGATTCGGCGAACAATTTATTTGGCGAATTGACTCTCTTGAAGCCCAATGGTCCCGGTATCAGTGTGGGTGATGTCGTGCCCGAGCAGATGCAAGTCTATGTCAATGATGCCATCTCGACGAACCAGTTTGCCAAGGAAATCACAATGCACGAGATCGGTCATGGTCTGGGGCTCTTTGAACACCTTCAATGTGGAACGTCTACCTATATTATGAGTGTTTCGGTTGGGGGAAGTCTGAGTAAGCCTCATCCCATCCATCGCGATGAAGTGAAGATGGTGCAAACGATAAAAGCCTTGCCGCAAAATACGGACTTGTCGAAGTACTTTTTAAATTGATTTTGCGCCTTCTTCCCCGCTAAAACTTGTCCGGTCGAGGGTTACCCGGGTGGCCAATTCAGCATCCTGCCACCGAGAAGATGCATATGCAGATGTCCGACAGTCTGACCACCATCGTTGCCACAATTGACCACCAAACGATAGCCGTCATCAGCCAGACCGTTTTCAGTCGCGATTTGCGGGACTTTTAGAAGCAAGTGGCCCGCAAGATCACAGTGCTCGTTCTGGAGCTCATTGAGGCTCGAAATATGAATTTTCGGAATAAGCAAAATGTGGGTGGGCGCTTGAGGCGAAAGGTCACGAAAGGCCAGGCAATGCTTGTCGTCGTGAACAATGTCGCTGGGAATGTCTCCGGAGACAATTTTACAAAAGAGGCAGTCGCTCATATTAATTCTCCTCGTAAACGCTTCAAATGCCTGTTAGATGCCATAATGATAACATGAAGGTTCCGAGTAAAAAAGATCAATTCTGAGAGATTTACGGTAGACTTTCGTTAAGTTTTCGGATAAGTTTCGTATTGAGGTCCGAATAAACTCGTCTGCGATTCAAAGACCAAAGCTGTGCTATTCAGCTCATCGCAAGTGCCGGAGGTAGGATTATGGGGCTGACCCCGCGACAAGCCGAGATCTTGAAGTTTATTACCGAATACACAGAAGCAAAGAGCTATGCGCCAACGCTGCAGGAAATTGGCGAGCAGTTTGGTTTGTCTTCGGCCGCTACCGTGCACAAGCACGTTAGTAATCTGGTTGAAAAAGGCTATTTAAAACGCGAAAAACGCAATGCGAGTCGAGACTGCGCCATCGTTGACAAAGATGGTGATCAGGGATCGATGGCTTCCATACCTTTACTTGGTACCGTGGCGGCAGGTTTGCCCATCGAGGCACTTGATGATCAAGAAGAGATCAATTTGCCGGAAGAGTGGCTGGGAAAAGGCCGTACTTTTGCCCTCAGAGTTCGCGGTGATTCCATGATCGATGAACAAATTCGTGATGGCGATACCGTGGTGGTCGAGGCTCGCGAAACGGCGCGCAATGGTGAAACTGTCATTGCCTTGGTTGACGGTGATTCTGTAACCGTTAAACAATACTATCGTGAAGGTGCTTTGATACGCCTTCAGCCCGCGAACCCCGCGGTACCGGTGCTCATGTTTCCTGAAGAGCGGGTTCGGGTTCAGGGTGTGGTTATCGGTGTTTTGAGAAGATTCCACTGATTTGTTGTCGGTTTAGGGCAAATGAGTCATCCATCTGCCGTTCTTGTCAGATTTCCGCAATCCGTGGTCCGATTTCCGCAATCCGTTGCCAGATTTCCGAAGCGCGTTTTTGATTCTCAGCGGGGCACCATTGAGGTGCTCATTGCTGCGAGGTCTGGGTTGACGCTGACTTGGCATGAGAGTAGCATGGGGGCGAGAGTAAAGAAGGCCTCCGTGGAGGAGAGATTGATTTGCCGCTAGCAGATTGTGGGCTATCATTGTCCAAGGGTGATTGAAATAATGAGCGACCAAGACCGTACCGGTGAACTAGAAAATATTTTTGAGATCCTGGTGACTTCGTACGCCCAAAAAGGCGGCGTGGTGCCAGGCGAATCTGATCTGAGCTGGAAGCCTGCAACTGACGCCTACGAAACAGAAACAGAATTCATAGTGCAGGTTGACCTGGCCGGAATGGACCCCGCTCAAATTGAAGTCTTAGCCGATGATAAAATGCTTTTGGTCCGCGGAATTCGGCGAGACATTTCAGTTCCTGGGAAAAAGCACTTTCATAAAATGGAAATCAACGTGGGACCTTTTGCACGTCGCGTTCCTATTTCGGTCGACGTTGACGCGAATTCGGCCACGGCTCTCTATAGGGGCGGCTTTCTGTTTGTAACCTTTAGCAAGGGATCTGGGGACGGAAAACTGCGCCGTCAGATCGCTATCACTCGCTGACTCAATTAATTCTGGAAGGAACCGGACTTCATGGCGGACAACGAGCACGATATCATGGACCTGGAACGCTCAGGCGAAATACACCTGCCAAGCAATATGCCAATTCTGCCCATCAGCGAGGCTGTTATTTTTCCAGCCATGATGGTTCCCTTGGTGCTGAGCGATACGAATTTGGTGCGCCTCGCTGATGACTGTTTGGCCGGTGATAAAATATTGGGTGCTTTCGCCCAACGCGACCTCGGTGGCGAAGACGAAGAAAATGTTGACGACCGTGATTTGATCTACCGTGTCGGCACGGCGGTTAAGATCCAAAAAATGTTGCGCTTTCCCGACGGCAGTATGCGCTTGTTGGGTCAAGGTATTGCTCGATGCAAAATCGATAAATTTTTGGATGATGACCCGTATATGCGCGCCCAGATATCGTTGATCGAAGAAGACATGCAGGATGATAGTCGTACGCTCGCATACATGCGTGGCGTCGCTAACAATTTCCTCAAGATTATTGATGCTAGCGAAACATTGTCTGACGAATTAAAAGTCGTCGTGATGAATATCGATGATCCTGGGCGCTTGGCAGATTTGATCGCCACGAATCTGGATGTCGAAGTAGCGGACAAACAAAAAATCCTCGAAGAAAGATCGCCTCGCAAGCGGTTGCAAATGTTGTCAAAGGTTGTTATGCGCGAGCTCGACGTATTTGAGCTTGGAAAAAAATTGCAAACCCGAGTGCGCAAGTCGATCGACAAAGATCAACGTGAATACTATTTACGACAACAGATGAAGGCTATTCAGCGCGAGCTCGGTGAAGTTGATGAAGGCTCGGTCGAGCTGGATGACTTGCGCGAACAAATTGATGCGGCGAATCTGCCCGAAAATGTTTTAAAGGCTGCGAATAAGGAATACAGCCGACTGGAACGTATGTCACCAGGGGCGAGCGAATATACGGTTAGCAAAACCTATTTGGACTGGATTCTCGAGCTGCCATGGCTCGAAAGCAGTGAAGACAAACTCAATCTGAAATTGGCTCAAGAAGTCTTGGAGCGCGATCACTACGGACTTGAAGACGTCAAAGAGCGGATTATAGAGTACCTGGCGGTGCGCAAATTGAAAGCGGACCATCGCGGGCCAATATTGTGTTTGGTAGGGCCACCGGGAGTTGGTAAAACTTCGCTGGGGCGCAGTGTTGCCGAGGCTGTTGGCCGCAAATTTGTCCGCTTTTCGTTGGGTGGTATGCGTGATGAAGCTGAAATACGCGGTCATCGGCGTACCTATGTAGGGTCGATGCCTGGCCGTATCATCGCCGGAATTAAAGAGTGCGGTACGAACAACCCAGTTCTGATGCTCGATGAAATTGACAAGTTGGGCCAAGATTTTCGTGGCGATCCGGCAGCGGCATTGTTGGAAGTTTTGGATCCCGAGCAAAATGGTGAGTTCACTGATCATTACCTCACTTTGCCATTCGATTTGTCCAAGGTGATGTTCATCACAACGGCCAATATGCTCGATACCATCCCTCGGCCATTGCTTGATCGGATGGAGATCATTCATCTGTCTGGATACACAAATCTCGAAAAATTGCAGATCGCCAAGCGCTATCTCATGCCGCGTCAAATCGAGGCAAATGGTTTGACTGGAAAGTATATACGGATCACCGATGCGGGTTTGATGAAAATCATTGAAGACCATACCCGCGAAGCCGGCGTTCGTAATTTGGAAAGAGAAATCGGTGGCGTGTGCCGTAAAGTTGCTACATCAGTTGCCAAGGGCAAAAAGAAGAAGCAAACGGTTGGCGCCAAGAATCTGGAAGATTACCTGGGGCCTCCAAGCTATTCGGGACAGCGCTTGCGCCGTCATCTGAAAGCGGGAGTCTGTACGGGCTTGGCCTGGACGCAAGTGGGGGGTAAAATCCTTTATATTGAAGGCTTGAGCTTGCCCGGTGGCCGCGGAGTCTTGAAACTGACCGGCCAAGTGGGTAGCGTAATGCAGGAGTCTGCTGCGGCAGCCTACAGCTATTTGCGCAACCGATTTGGTGGCAACGAGAAGTATATCGAGTTTTTTGAGAAGCGTGATATCCACATTCACCTTCCGGCCGGGGCGGTGCCAAAAGATGGACCGAGTGCCGGCATCGCCATGGCCAGTGTTTTGTTGTCATTGATGGTCAATAAACCGATCGATCGCCGGACTGCGATGACCGGAGAAATAACCCTGACTGGTGCAGTCCTGCCTATCGGCGGTTTGACCGATAAAGTGTTGGCTGCTCACCGCGTGGGTATCAACCGTATCATCTTACCGGCAACCAATGAAGTGGACTTGGACGATATTCCAGCCGAGGTTCGAGAAGAAATTGAATTCATCCCGGTCAGTCATGTGGATGAAGTTTGGGATACCATCTTGCCCGATGTGATTGACTGAGGGGCAGTCTGTGTCTGACCACAAAATCATCAGTTCACTCATGCGGCCCTTTTTCCGTAAAGGACAAGAGTCGTCGTTCAGCGTGCCCGATGCTTTGACTGAAAATTCGAGGATTCTTTGCATCGACGCGGGCGACTTGAGTGATGTTCTTTTTCACATGCCATTGCTCACGGCAATCAAGCGACGTTTTCCAAAAGTTGCGATGGATTTTCTGCTCCCAGAAAAACATGCCTCTTTAGTGGTTCCTACGGGCTTGGCGAAGCAATGTATTATTTATCAAGATGGGCAGTTGAATCCGTGGCGCCCTGCTTTTGGTTCGTTATTGCGCAAACTCGGTGGGGGCGGTGGATACGATATCGCTTTAGTCATGTCATACGAAGCGCGACCGCGACTTGAGTTAGCAGCCTTGGCTAGCGG
>JBLIOK010000103.1:0-8520 GCA_047639735.1 Candidatus Krumholzibacteriia bacterium
CTAGTTATTCATGAACTAGTTATTCATGATCTTGCCTTATTATCTTCATGAATGCGTCTCCGTACCGTTCCAGTTTAGCCTCACCAACGCCACTCAAACTGAGGAAGTCAGCCGCCGTTTCTGGGCGATGGATTGCCATTGCCGCTAACGTCTTGTCGTGAAAAATGACATAGGGCGGCAACTCTTGTTCGCTCGCGATCGTGCGACGCAATTCGCGCAGTTTCTCGAATAATTCTGCATCCGCGGGATCGCCATCGATAGCGAGAGTTTTCGATGCCGCTGTTTTTTTTACGCGGGTGCGCGATGGAGCGCTCATTGTTTCAAGACGAAGTTGCAATGCTTCCTTGCCCTGCAAAACGGGACGCGATTCTGGAGTCAGCATAAGGCCGCCGTAACCATCAGGGTCAACTCGCAAGAGTCCGCGGGCTGTCAATTGCCGCAAGACGGAACGCCATTGCCAGGTGTCCATATCTGCGCCCACACCCCAAGTTGATAATTGGTCGTGCCCAAACTTGACGATGCGCTCATTCTCCGACCCACGCAGCACATCGATAATGTAATTGGCGCCAAAACGCTGGCCCGTTCGCACAATACAAGACATGGCTTTTTGGGCTGGAATAGTGGCGTCGAATGTGGCCACCGGTTGGAGGCAGGTGTCGCAATTACCACATGGCTTGGGCAGGTTCTCGTCAAAATAATTGAGCAAGACCTGCCTGCGGCACGAGGTGACTTCGCAAAAACCGAGCATGGCGTCGAGCTTTTGTTGCTCGAGCCGGCGGTGCATTTCGTCGGCGTCAGAGTTCTCCGTCAATTTGCGAAGCATGATCACATCTTGGAGGCCGTAGACCATCCAAGCGCTGGCTGGTAGCCCATCGCGACCGGCTCGACCAGTTTCCTGGTAATAGGCTTCAATACTCTTGGGCAAGTCCAGGTGGGCGACGAACCGCACATCTGGTTTGTCGATACCCATGCCGAAGGCGATGGTCGCCACGATAATAATTCCTTCATCGCGAAGAAACCTTGCTTGGTTTTCCATACGTTCTTCGCGTGGCAGTCCGGCGTGATAGGGCAAGGCAGCAAAACCGGCTTTGCGCAAGAAACTAGCGATTTGTTCAGTCCGCTTGCGCGACAGGCAATAGACGATGCCCGCGTCCTTGGCATGCCTTTCTTGAATGAAGGTGAGCAGCTGTTGGCGTTCGGCGTTTTTGACGGTGATTTCATAGCGGATGTTTGGCCGGTCAAAGCCAGTCGTGAAAACGTTATCTTCTGTGATTCCGAATTTTGTAATGATTTCGGCGCGCGTTCGCTTGTCTGCTGTAGCGGTGCATGCCAAGAGCGGCACATGCGGAATGCGGGCACGTACCTGGTCCAGTTGCAAATATTCAGGACGGAAATCGTGGCCCCATCGTGATATACAATGGGCTTCATCGATGGCGAGCATGGCAAGTTGGCTGCGTTCCAATAATTCCAGAGTGCGTTCTTGTACTAGCCGTTCGGGCGCAACGTAAACCAGATCAATCTCATTGTGCAGAATCTTTTCTTCAACGGCCGCGGCATCGCGCTGAGTGAGGCTGCTGTTGAGAAACTCCGCACGCACTCCAATCTGTCGCAATGCGGTGACTTGATCTTGCATCAAGGCAATCAATGGCGACACGACAATCCCGACTCCCGGTCGGATAATGGATGGGATTTGATAGCACAGCGACTTGCCGCCGCCGGTGGGCATTAAAACCAAGCTGTCGCCGCCATTGAGGCAATGACTGATAACTGCAGCCTGATCGCCACGAAATGCGGAATATCCAAATGTGCGATTGAGAATTTCGAGAGCTGAAAGGGGGTCTGGTTTCATAATTTGATTCAAGATTTCTTGTGGTTAGGACTTACGCGAGAGTTCGCTACTCATTATTCGTATCAGTGAATATACAATTTGCGCACCGATTCGTGCGACAGTAGCAATTCTATAACTTTCTTGATGATCGCCAAACTTGGATTGATAAATTTATACTCCAGAAGGCGGGGATGCGCCATTATCATCTTTGCCACTCCGTGCATCTTCTCTATACGTTTCACTTTTTCGTCTTTATCAGGTAAGAGAAGTCTGCAAGCAACCCGGATTACTATATGAGGGTGAGACCTCGCCGCTTCATGCCAATTAGGTGAAGGCAAAGCTGGCCAAAAATTATGAGTCATTTCCGATGAATCTTGAGGTAAACTGTGGTAGGATACGCATATATGTAGCAGACACGAAGCAGATTTCGATAGTTTCCTACCTACTAGATCTTGCCCTCGATAAAGTAGTAAAATACGATTATCCCTTTTAATCGCGATTAAGCGATAACAGGACAGGGCCAAAATGGGTATGTTCGGAAATCAGTCAACAATAGACTTAAGTGACACTCCCGATGCCCCGCAAGGGCTGCTCAAACGTTCGATGGAAATTGTGGGTTTATCCACCGAACACTTGCAGCGTCGTTTATTCAGACTCTGTATCATTGCCGGTAGCAGCGCAGCTCTCTATGGGGTTGTCGATATCATAACGGCGTCCTGGTCGGGTCCACCTCGGCTCGAAGATCCCATATTAATGGGGCTGTGCGCACTCATTTCATATACGATCGCACTCATTGCCCGAAAGCCAAATTTGAGTCGCGCAGCGTTGATGGAGCTGGCTTTCACCTATCAGATACTATTTTGTACGGTTATTTCATTGGCCGAAGCCATCAATAGCCGCCAGACCGGTGATACGGTTTGGGGCGTGTCCTGGGTGTGTGTCGCCATGGTTGTTTTTCCAGCCATATTGCCCTGCCGTCCGTTTCCTATGTTGGCGGCAGCGATCATGTCGGCTTTGAGTGGCCCCGCAATGTATTTGGTGGCCGCTATTATTCAGGCCAAGGAAATGAATATTGGTGACGCCCTCAATATGTACATCCCAAACCTGATTACTCTGGGCATTGCATTTTCAATTATTCTGTATGTTTCCACTTGGACCAATAGCCTGAAAAAGGCCAAGCGGATGGGAAGTTATCGCCTGACGGCGTGCATAGGGCGCGGCGCCATGGGAGAAGTTTGGCGGGCTGAACACGAGACTTTGGCACGCCCGGCGGCGATCAAACTGATACATGCCCAACGGTCTCTTTCGGGCGCTCAGGTGGCAAAGATGGAAAAACGATTCAGCCGGGAAGCCCAAGCCACCGCGTCTTTGTCCTCTTCACATACGGTAACGGTGTTCGACTACGGAACCACGCGCGGTGGTGACCAGTATTACGTGATGGAACTTTTGGATGGCATCACATTACAGGACGCCGTGACCACTCACGGCTCCATGCGTCCCGAGCGTGTGATCCACATGCTGGCCCAGATTTGCTATTCGTTAGTCGAGGCCCATGACGCCAAGCTGATTCATCGAGATATCAAACCTGCCAACGTTTTCATCTGCCGCAAAGGTGCTGAGTACGATTTTGTTAAGGTGCTCGATTTTGGTTTGGTCAAGCCAGAGTTCGATGGTGCGAATTTGTTGACGCAAGGCGCAGAGGTCCTCGGCACACCCGCCTACATTTCGCCGGAGGCGGCCAAAGGCATACCTTTTGACCAACGATCTGATATCTATTCTCTGGGCTGCGTGGCTTATTTCCTACTCAGCGGTGAGTTGGTGTTTCCTGGCGACAACCCGCTGGAAATGATTCGAAAACACGTCAATGAAGAGCCTGAGCCAATCGGAAAACGGGCACCGGAACCACAAAATATGGACCTCAATGCGCTCGTCATGAAGTGCCTGGAAAAAGATCCTGAATCGCGCCCCCAGAACTGCCTGGAAATACTTGAGGAGTTGGAAAGAATAGCGACTGGGTGTCATTGGAGTAGAACTTCTGGGCTGTCTTGGTGGCATGAGAACATTTCTGAGGAAACGAATCGACCTGGCTTGGCCAAACAGGTATGAATGTGGCCAATAAAAAACCCCATTCTCCAGCGCGTAATTTGAGCACTTCAAAATGGTTACATAGCATTATTGCTCTGGCAGCTATTGCTTTGTACATCATAGGTGGTGCCGCGCAATCTAAAGTTTCGGGCTTACCAAGAGAGTTTGATCTGGACAAGGTCATCTACCCTGCGCACATCGGGCAATTTAAAGTTAATAGCGAGGCCGAGTTGATTGCGAGGGTTGCGGGGCAACCTATCGGGTCTTCTCTTGTGCTCTCCTCCTATGGTACCAGCACAACTACTGTCCTACGGGTGCAAAAACGCTTCTCGACATTTCATGATCTCGTCAACCGGATCAACGGTTTGGTATTCCTCGCAGTTTCGCTTGTCGTATTTGCGCCGCGAATCAAAAAAAATCCTGCTCGTGGGCTGTACTGGGCCTGTCTGCTCTACGGCTTGGCCGTGATGGTGGGTGGGATCTACCAACCACAGAATGGTATGTGGCCGGGAGTGCTGCTGCCGCTGCTGCGTATCCTCATTATCGTGATCTTGCCGTTGTTGTTGTTAAGTGTGGGATTGAGCTTCCCCCAACGAAAGAACACACTTCAACTTCCTTGGTTGGTGCCGGGAGTTTTGCTCGTTGGTCTGATCATCGCCGGATCGTACTCGGTGGTGTGGCTGCGGTGGGCGATGGATTTAGGGGAGTGGCATGCTCTTGAATTGCCGCGCCGGTTTAGTGGAGTCTATCTGGCCCTGGTGTTTGGTTCCGGGTTAGGGTTCATGGTTCACGGTTACCGAAATTCGATTCTTGAGCCCGAACGGGTGCAGGTGAAGTGGTTGCTCTGGGGCATCGCCATGGGGTCGTTTCCATTTGTTTTTCTTTATGCTTTGCCGGTCGCGTTTGTCGGCATCTCGATTATCCCAATTGAGTTAGCCCGTTTGTTCTCCATTGTGATTCCAATCGCGATGAGCTTTGTCGTTATCAAACACAAATTTCTCGACGTGGACATCATCATCCGACGTAGTCTGCTCTATGTCCTGTTGGCCGCCATGATGGTTGGCATTTATGGCGTGATTGGCATCCTGATTGGCAACCGGGTTCAGGAACAGTGGCCAGCCATCGGTCCCTATGTTCCCATTGTTGCGACTGTCGTTGCGTCGATGTTATTTGCGCCAACCCGGCGTGGGTTTGCCCAATTGATTGACCGGGTCTTTTTCAAGATTCGATACGTTCACGCCAAGGCACTGGCTGATTTTAGGAGCGACCTTCGCTCTGCTGAAAACCAGCAGGAAGTAGCGGATCGACTCTCTGAATTTCTTGCCAATCACTTTCGTCCTCATGCCAAACTCGTCATTTTAAACCACCAGGATCAACGCTTTGAGGCGGGTAAAGAAAACCGAGGTCACGCGGCACATCACAGTATGCCAGACGGGGTATCGGTCATGGCGTTAACGGGCACGACTGACCAGTCGGTAATCGAGACAGGTGGTTTTCCCGCAATTTGGCGATCCGAAAACTATGTGCTTTCCCAGGCTATTGAAACGGACAACGTGAGGTTCGGCTATTTGACCGTGTCGGAAAAAAGCACCGGAAGAAGTTATGTGTCCGAAGACCTTAAATTGATTGCTGCGGCAGCGAGCGAGACGGCTATCTGCATGCGACGCATGAACCTGGAGCATGACTTTATTGATGAGGTAGTTGCGCGCAACCGTATGGAAGAGCGCAATAAGTTTCGGTCCGATTTCTTTGCCCAGTTTGCCCATGATCTGCGCAGTCCCTTGACCTCTATCAACTGGGGTGCCCGAAATATGCTCGATGGTGTGGTCGGCGAGATCAACGAAAGTCAGCGATTGTACCTAGAGGGCATTGATAGTTCAGCTCGGCAGCTGGTGCGCCTGGTCAACAATATCCTAGAGGCTACGCGCCTGGAATCCGAGTTGCCGGTGGTGGAGTTCACCGCTGTTGATTTGGTGAAAACGTTGAACGAATCCGTGACTAAACTCAGGCTGACTGCCGAGGCCAACAAAGTCACGCTGCTGATCGATCATGAGGATCGTGCGATTGTCTATGGTAACGAGGAAAAACTTCTCGAAGTGATCGACAATCTGGTCGAAAATGCCATTAGGTATGCGCCTCCTCAGTCAGAAGTCACGGTCAGCATTTCAGTGAAGGCTGGGGTTGTGGTGCTGGTCGTCACGGATCACGGTCCCGGCATTGCTGAAGAAGATCTTGATGCGATATTCGAGTCCTATCGACAGGGTGCCAAGAGTCCGCATTCGAGCCAACAGGGTTTTGGTCTGGGACTCTTTGTCGTTAAGAGTTGGGTTGAACGTATGGGCGGCAAGGTTCAAGCCAAGAGGGCGCCCAGTGGAGGGGCCATGTTTGTTGTCACACTTCCTGAACCTGAAACGAACAGCCAAGAGGAGCCCGCATGAAAAACCTGGATGCCCGCGTGCTGATTGTCGATGACGAATTGATGCTGCGCCGCACAATGAGTGACCGTATGAACTATTGGGGATGCGTGTCGGATGAGGCGGAGTCTGGTGAAGAAGCGTTGGATATTCTGGAGCGAAAATCTTATGACCTGGTTCTGATGGACCTTAAAATGGGTGGCATCAGTGGCCTTGACGTTATAAAGGCGATGCGTGAGCGGAATGATATGACCGAGGTAGTGGTTCTTACGGCACACGGTACGGTTGAATATGCCGTTGAAGCTATTCAGGCCGGTGCCACAGACTTTTTGCTCAAACCCGCTGATTTCGATCTGGTGCACAATACGGTGAAAAGAATATTGGCGGCCAAGCGTCTGGCTCTGGCTCATGCGGCGTTGCAGGAGCGAAGAGCAATGGACGCGCCGTTTGTTATCGGAGATTCGGAGGCCATGATTTCTCTGGTCGATGAAGCCCGGCGTGCGGCACCCAGCAAAGCGACGATACTTTTGAACGGCGAAAGCGGATCGGGCAAGGGTGTGATTGCCGAATACGTGCATCAGCAAAGCGACCGTAGTAAAGGACCGTTTGTTTACGTGAACTGTGTGGCCCTCAGCGATGATTTGATCGAAAGCACCCTGTTTGGACATGAGCGCGGAGCCTTTACCGGCGCAATTGCGCGCAAAACGGGCCACTTCGAAGGTGCCAATTCTGGTACGGCATTTCTGGATGAAATTGGGGACATCTCTCCGCGTTTGCAGACAAAGCTACTTCATTTTCTGGAGTCCGGTGAATTTGAACGGGTCGGTGGCACCAAAACGTTGAGAGTCGATTGTCGAATTGTCGCAGCGACCAACCGTGATTTGAAAGTGGCTGTGGCAGAAGGCCGATTTCGTGAAGATCTGCTTTATCGACTCAATGTGATTGGCCTGACTGTGCCACCGTTGCGTGATCGGAAGGAAGACATCGCGGTTTTGGCCAACTTTTTCCTGGCAATGTTTGCCGCAGACCTTAAACGTGCGCCGTTGAAAATCTCGCCGGAAACAGCAGCGATCATGCGAAACTACAGCTGGCCCGGAAATGTGCGGCAGATCAAGAACGCCGTTGAACGCATGGTTGTTATGGCGCAAAACGAGATGCTTACACCGGATCTCTTGCCTCCAGAGGTCTTGTCGGGTGAGGGCCATGTCACGGTGACATTGGCCAATGACGGTGAGGTGTTACCGTTGCGCGACGCCGAACGCGATTTTCGTAAGTCGCACTTTCGCAGGGCTTTGGCAGTTTCGGGTGGTAACCAAACCGAGGCCGCTAAACTGCTCGACATCCAGCGCAGTTCGTTAAACCGTCAAATGAAAGAACTTGGCCTGCGTGATGAAGGGGAAGACAGTTAAGAAGTAGGGATGGCTCGCCCGGACAGGTGTGAGAAACACGATGCCCGGGCGCCTTCATTATAGGCCCTCGACCGAAGCAGCGCAGGAAGCAATGGTCAGGATGTCGATAAGTCTCTTCATTGCTCATTCCCTGCGCTCAGCAAACAAGATAGTTGCAAGCACGACTCTAGAATTCGTAACATTCGATCTGCTTTTCATCGCGGGCGAAATACAGCAAGGCGTCTATTTCATCGATTGCATAGACCGGGGATTTGTCATCCAAGACGATAGCCATTGGTTCAAATACTTGTGGTTGAACGGGCCATTAAATCAGGATACGGTGACATCCACAGGTCGTTGCAGAACGGCATCTGGAAATCAATGGGATCATCTCGCCCCAGTTAGGAAGTTCTGATGTATCGCTCACTCGCTGTCCAGTATTTCGCGATTGCTTTCGTCTCGCTTTGGGCGCCTATGGCATTGTGCCACTAATGAGGCGCCCTAATATATGTGTCTTTACGGGGTCAAACCCGGGCGCCAAACAAGATTATTCTGCTGCTGCCGAGCAATTGGCGGCCGAGCTTGTATCAAGAGACTTGGGATTGGTCTACGGCGGAGCCAAAATTGGTTTGATGGGGATCATTGCCGATGAAGTGTTGAGGCAGGGTGGCGAAGCCATTGGAGTCATGCCCAATCATATTGCCAATAATGGCGTCGCGCACGAGAAATTGACACAATTATATCTCGTAGACTCGATGCACGAACGCAAAGCCAAAATGTCTAGTCTCGCCTCAGGTTTTATTGC
>JBLIOK010000104.1:0-8509 GCA_047639735.1 Candidatus Krumholzibacteriia bacterium
ACTGCCTATTGCTGGATGTGCGGCTAACGGGGCTCAGTGGAGGGGCACGACAACAGCAACTTTTGAATAAAGCGACCTGCCGACCGTTTGTCGTGATGACCGGTTATGGCCGTATTCCGACTTCAGTCAAAGCCGTACAAAATGGGGCTGTTGATTATCTGATTAAGCCGATTGAAGAAAAGATCCAACGGAGTTGAGTTATAGAGAAGATGGGGCGGTTTCTTTGGTTGGCTTGGTCGACTTGCCAGAAGTAATGGTTTACGCCGTAGAGAAGGTGGCATATCGTCTTAGGGATTATTGTAATAGGGCTCTGTCGGCGAGTTTTCTCATCGACTAAGTTTTTCAAAAAAGAGCCGTTTCTCGGACCAATCTGCCGGCGAAGTCTTTTTAAGATATGAGTGAATAGAGGGAGATTATATGTCCATGCGTACAAGTGAACTTGTATTTCTTTTGGTGCTCTTAGCCGTCAGCGGCAGTGCGCTTGCCGATGAAGACGGCGGAGCTGATTTGCGAGCGGCGGTGCAAAACCCGATCGGCTCGCTGATCAGCGTGCCTTTTAAAAGCACCTGGGATTCGGGGGCTGCCAATGGTGAAGCTTACTTCATGAATTTGCAGCCCGTTCTGCCCCAAAGTTTGGGCGAGTGGAATATCGTTCACCGCATCATTGCACCATTCATCTCTCTCGATGGCTACAGCCCAGGTCGGCCAGAATTACCGAGCCCAACGGTGGGCGATGGGGCCTCGGGATTAGGTGATATCAATTACACGGCATTCTTATCTCCAGCTGTTCCGAAGGGAGCAATCTGGGGTGTCGGCCCTTCAATTACTGGCCCGTCAGCGACCGATACTCAGCTCGGGGCCGGAAAATGGGCGGCAGGACCTTCGTTCGTGGTCTTGTTCCAACCAAAGTTCGGCACGTACGGGTTTTTAGCACGGCAGCTTTGGTCCTTCGCGGGTCAGTCAAATCGCCAAGACACCAGTTCATTTCTGGTTGAGCCTTTCATCAACTACAACCTTCCTAATGGGTGGTACCTCATCTCGGACATGGTGCTGACGGCGAACTGGGAAGCCGAATCCGGCCAGCAGTGGACAGTCCCAGTGGGCGCTGGTGTGGGCAAGCTGTTCACCATTGGTAGCCAGGCCATGAACACGCGGGTTGAATACTACGCCAATGTCGAGAAACCCGATGGAGCTCCGGATTGGTCAGTGTCATGGACGATTCAGTTCTTGTTCCCAAAATGACAGAGGTGCGAAGACTTTAGCGATCGAAAACAGTTCATAATGTGTAAGGGGATTATCATAATGAGTAAGGGGAGAACAAAATGAAATGTAAAATTATTCTGCTGACTCTGGTCATTTTGACCATGGTGAGTGGTGCGTTGGCCGCCGATGAACCGACTTCCGACAAGCCCAATATTGTGGTCATCTGGGGTGATGACATCGGGTATTGGAATGTGAGTGCTTACAACCAAGGTATGATGGGTTACGAAACGCCCAACATCGATTCCATCGCCGCAGATGGCGCTTTGTTCACCGACTGGTATGCCCAGCAAAGTTGCACCGCCGGGCGGGCTGCGTTCATCTTGGGTCAGCACCCGTTCCGTACGGGCTTGCTCACCATTGGCATGCCGGGTTCAGAGCAAGGTATCAGCGACGAGATGGTGACCTTGGCCACCTTGTTGAAACCTCATGGCTACACCAGTGGCCAGTTTGGTAAGAACCATCTTGGTGATCGTGATTCGCATCTGCCCACCGCTCATGGCTTTGATGAATTCTTTGGCAACCTGTACCATCTCAACGCCGAAGAAGAGCCCGAAGGATATCATTATCCCAAGGACAAAGAGTTTCGCGACCAGTTCGGTCCACGTGGCGTGATTCACAGCTGGGCTGACGGAGAAGGCGGCCAAAAAATAGAAGACACTGGCCCGATGACATCCAAACGCATGGAAACGGCTGACGACGAATTTGTTGACGCCGCTCTCGATTTCATAGATCGCGCTCATGAAGACGGCAAACCCTTCTTCACCTGGGTGACAGCAACCCGGATGCATGTTTGGACTCACTTGTCTGAAGAGTATTATGGCAAGAGTGGCATCGGAATCTATGCCGATGGCATGCTTGAGCACGATGACGATGTGGGCCGCATCTTAGCCAAGATCAAAGAGTTGGGCATTGAAGACAACACCATCATCATGTACTCCACCGACAATGGCGCCGAGACCTTCACCTGGCCTGATGGCGGTACAATTCCTTTCCACGGCGAGAAAGGAACGACTTGGGAGGGTGGTTTCCGCGTTCCAGCAGCCATCAAATGGCCGGGCGTGATTGAGCCGGGCACCAAGCACAACGGGATTGCTTCCCATGAAGACATGATCCCGACCCTCATGGCGACCATTGGCGAACCTGACCTTGCTGAAGAGCTCAAAAAGGGCAAAAAGGTAGCCGGCAAAAAATACAAGCTGCACTTGGATGGCTACAACCTCCTGCCTTGGCTGAGTGGCGAAGTCGCCGAATCACCGCGCAAGGAGATCATGTATTTTGATCAGGTAGGTAATCTCAACGCGATCAGGTACAACAACTGGAAGATTCACTTTGCTATGCTCGAGGGAAACATCGCCTCGGCGGTGCGCGTGCAAACGGCGTGGCCGAAGATCATCAACCTGCGAGCCGATCCCTTCGAAAGGGCATGGCACGAATCAGAGATGTACCTGCGCTGGATGGCCGAGAATATGTGGCTTTTTGTGCCGGCACAGACCTTCACGCGGCAGTGGTTGTCTTCCTTTGAAGAATTTCCACCGGTTGGCGGGACGACGTTGGGCATCGACGGCGTGATCAGCCAAATGGCGAATCCGAGTGCGCGCCAGTAGCACTCTGAACAAGTCTTCATAGCCGATAACGACAGAGAGACCTGAGTGGTCTCTCTGTTGTTTTTTTCACAGTCTTGATTCTTCATCTCAGCAGAGTATTCTGGAGGCTGCACAACAGATGCCATCGTTCAAAAAACATGACCGCGAAAGGGCCAAGATGCCAGAGCAATACGGGATCAAGTTGGATGTCAGCGCAGCCGAAAAATTCCTCTCAGCTGGCGCGGTGGACAACCTAGCGCCCCAAGTCAACAAGGTGGCCGCCGAGCTGGAAAATGGACAGGGCCCTGGCTCTGAGTTCCTTGGCTGGCTTGGTTTGCCAAACACGATCACCAGCGACGACATGGCGGCCGTGGCAGCCAGCGCTGAGCGTGCGCGCGATGCAGAAGTCTTGGTTGTGGTCGGTATTGGCGGCTCTTACTTAGGGGCTCTTTCGGTGCTCAATGCCCTCGGTGGCTCGACTTCTGGACGGCCTGAAGTCATCTTCGCTGGCACGGGCCTCTGTTCAGTTGCCCTTGACCGGGTGTTGAAGAGGATCGAAGACTGCGACTTTCGCATTTGTGTGATTTCAAAATCAGGCACCACCCTTGAACCCGCCTTAGCCTTCCGTATCCTGCGTGTTGAACTCGAACGCCGCTATGGCCAAACCGAGGCCGCTGAGCGCATCACGGCCATTACCGACGCATCCCGTGGCGCCTTGCGCACACTAGCCGACAAGCAAGGCTACGAAACATTCGTGATACCCGATGACGTGGGCGGCCGATTTTCGGTTTTGACGCCAGTGGGCTTGGTGCCTCTGGCCGCTGCCGGTATTGATATTTCCCAAGTTGTGCAGGGCGCGAAAGACATGGCGAAAACGTGCGCGTCAAAAGATCTGCGCGATAACCCTGCTCATCTCTACGCTGCCAGCCGCCATGCCTCCTACCAGGCTGGCTTCACAACCGAAGTCATGAGCACCTTCCATTCTGACCTGCAAATGATCCAAGAGTGGTGGAAACAACTCTTCGGCGAGAGCGAAGGCAAGGGCGGCCAGGGCATCTTCCCCGCCTCGACTGTATTCACCACAGATCTGCACAGCCTCGGCCAATATGTCCAAGATGGCCGCCGGGATCTGCAGGAAACCTTCCTTTGTGTGCGCCACGCCGCCGATAACATCACTGTTCCCAAGGACAGCTTTGACCTCGATGGCCTCAATTATCTCACCGGCCGCTCATTTGATGAAATCAACTGGAAAGCCTATGAAGGCACGCGTCAGGCTCACCTCGACGGCGGTGTTCCATGTGTATCGCTAGAGCTTGAACGCCTTACACCGCATGCAGTTGGAGCGTTGTTGTATATGTTCCAGAAGGCGGTTGGGGTGAGCGCACGCTTGCTTGGCGTCAATCCTTTTGACCAGCCTGGCGTCGAAACCTATAAGAAGGAAATGTTCAAACGATTAAAAAGTTAGGTTGTCTTCCAACCTTCCCGCTACATGAGTCGTCTTTTGAGCAGAACCAGCTCGCACTGAACCCAACTCTGACTCGGTGAAAGAAGACGTCATGACCAGCAATTCCCACATTCACTCTGCCAGTTCCCAGCCGGATGCCTTCCGCGCCGAGGCTGCCGAGTTGCAAAGGGACATCAGCTGGGCCGATCGGGCGTCAACCGGCGACCGCACGGCGTTCTCAGAAATCTACTCTACTTATCAAAACCGCGTCTATGGAATGTCAATGCGTTTGACTGGTGATGTCGGCGCCGCCGAACAGTTGACCCAGGACACCTTTGTAAAAGCCTGGTTTTCAATCGGCACCTACAAAGGCAGTGGGCACCTGGGCGGTTGGCTCGGTCGAGTGGCCACCAACTTATGGCGCGACCAATTCCGCTCCCGAGTTCGCCGTGAAAAACTCGCTCTTGATGCTTTTGTCGCCAAGGGTGGTTCAGCCGATGCTGAGCCGACCGCTTCACACAGCGGCGCCGCTCAAGCTGGACACGAAGGCGTTATCCCCTTGTTAACGGCTATCGACCTGGACCGTTGTATCGCGCGATTGCCCGAAGGCGGCCGAGTCATTTTCGTTTTCCATGATGTCGAAGGTTATACCCACCGTGAAATCGCAGAACTTTTGGGCGTGACCGAAGGCACGGTTAAGTCCCAGTTGCACCGGGCACGTCGCCTGTTGCGCAACATGTTGAAAGAAAGTTGAGGAGGTCAATCATGACACCCAATAAAGACAACAAGAACACCCATGCGGCCGATAAGCGCCTGGCTAAAACTGCCCGCAGTTTAAGCAATCAGGGCATGGCTCCCGAACGGGACTTGTGGCCAGACATCGACTCTGCCATCACCGCTGCAGAGCAAAACCAAATTCGGCCGATGGCATCGCGCCGCTCCCCAGTATGGCCGAGGTTTGCGGCCTTGGCGGCAGCCATCGGCCTGGTTGTTCTGGGCTGGTGGGGCAGTCATTCAGATATAGGTGAGGCCAATTTGGAAACACGAGAAGTGGCCCAAATAAAAACCCATCTAGAAGTCATTGACGACGCCTTGGCCGAAGTGAACCAAGCCTTGGCCGAGTCACCAGACGATCCGAACCTGACGCGCATGGCGCGCAAATTGTACATGTCACGAGGCCAAGCGTTGCGTGAAAACGCGCGCACAGCGGTCCTCGGCGGCTGATTGTTTTTGAAGTAGTAAAAAGTCAGTATCACGGCCTTTGTGGCCAAACAGGAGGCAGAACATGATCCGGAACATTCGAAACCCACAGTCCCTCGCGTTGGCGCTGGCCTTGTCCGTGAGTTTGCTCGCGTTGCCAAGCTTGGCCGCCGATCGAGACATTGACGAAACCGTGAGCGCGGACGCCACCGGCACCGTTGCCATTGAAAACATCGCCGGCAGTATTGAAGTCATCGGCTGGGATCGCGATGAAGTTCAAGTTAAAGGCACGATTTCCGGCGACGTCGTCGGCGTGGAAATCAGCGCCGGTAAAAGAGTACAAATTGAAGTGGAATATCCTCGCAATCAAAAAAACATGCGCGGTGAAGCCGACTTGGTGATCCACGTTCCAGCCGGAAGCAATGTTATGGTCGAATGTATCACTGCGACGGTTGAAGTATCCGGTGTCTCTGGTCGAGTACAGGCGGAGTCAATCAGTGCTGGCGTCATGGTAGAAGGTGACTGCAGTGAGGTGTCTGCTGAATCGATCAGTGGCGATGTCCTGGTCAATTGCCCGCAAGCCAGCGAGGTGAACGTGGGTTCCATCAGTGGGTCTGTTGAAGCGACTGGCGGCACTGCTGACGTGCGGGCCGAAGCGATCAGTGGCCCGATTGACCTCACGTTTGACAAGTTCTTAAACCTGAGCGTCGAGGCCTTATCTGGCCGGGTCACGGTAACTGGCGATTTGGATTCAGCTGGCCGTTTTGACTTTGAATTGCACAGTGGAAGACTCTTGCTGACAGTGCCTGCTGATGTTGATGCAGAATTCAGCGTCGAAACATTTTCCGGCGGCATCGACAACGCTTTTGGCCAAAAATCGCGCAAGACGAGCAAGTACACGCCAAATCGGGAACTGGATTTCACGAATGGCAATGGGTCGGCACGAGTTGATATCGAAACCTTTAGTGGTGACGTGATTCTTAAGAAGAATTAGTTCGTACCCTCAGGGAAGCGCCTCTCAAATAGTGTCCGGTCTGGCCCAAGCGCCGGGCCGGACACTGCCATATCAGGTTCCTCCACAGCCTCGCCCCCTTGATCCCCTCATCACTCCATTAACAACCGCAGCAAAGGCCAAAGACAGCCTGCTCGCCGGTGGGAGCTTGGCACTAGCGATGTTCCATGGGTGAAGGCACAAGCAGAGAGGGAAGCCTATCCAGACAATAAAAAGGGCCCCCCGTGAAGGGAGCCCTTTTACAATTCACTGAACCATTCTTAGAAGAACGATCCTAGAATTTCATAATTGCACCCAAGCTGATGTCGCTAGGGTTTTCAGCCAGACCTGCATCATCAAATGCTGGGTTAACCGAGCCACCCCAGCCGCCGCCACCAGGACCGTTGGAGTTCAGGCCAGCGGCTTGGTTGTCATCATTTGAGATCATGGCGTATTGGATATAGAAGGTCATGTTATCAGTGACCGGGTGATCTATACCAAAGGCGATCAATGAAGCACCATCATCGTCTGTGTCAGTATCTGGGTCGGTCATTGTGTAACCGGCCTTGATGTGCCATGCATCCGAAGCTGCAAACATTGCTTCAATGCTCATTACCGTTGCCGACAAGCCATCAAACCCACCGAAGTTACTTGTGCTTTGGTACATAGCATTGATACCGAAGGCATCGCCACTGTAGTTACCAGCCAAGCGGAACGTCGTCGAGGATTCAGCTGCATCTGCCACAGGGTTGAAGTTACCAGCCGAATGCGAAGCAAAGGCTGCACCAACGAGGAAATTGTCTCCGCTAAAGTCGGCTTCGCCAAAGAACGCCGAGTCTGTTTCCACGTCAGGATCGTAAGTTTCGGTTTGCGGCAAAACGGCCGAAACCATAGCTCCAAAGCCATTGTCCATGTTTGGCAATGCATACAATACTTGGCTGTGGTAACGCATGTCCGCGCCCAAAGTCAATTGACGGCGATCGCCAACTTCGTCCATGAAGAAGCTTGTTTTGCTGCCCAATTTTTTGAGAGGGGAGTCAAAATAGCCACCCTGCAGGTGACCCCAGCTGCCTTTTAGGCCGCCATAGGTGTCGCGGCTGCTCCAAATGCGGCTTGGACCTTCATTCCAATCAACTTCAGTTTCAACTTGCCAAATAGCAGTGAAGTTGTCATTCAACTCTTCTTCGCCCATCCAGCCGATGCGTGAGGCGTTGCTGTTCATAGCAAAAAAGCTCTCGTCACCGTTATTCTGCATGTCGAGCGAAAGGCGAGCGCTTCCGTAAAAAGTTGATTCTGCCATAGCGGAACCTGCAACCAAGACGACCATAAGGATCATCAGCGTCGCAAAAGTTTTCGAATTAAACAATGTGGACCTCCTTGAAATACACTGGGGTTTTTTCGAGTAGCGAAACCCGAAATCGACCATTCCCGCTAACGCCCGCCGTGAAGCGTGCGTCCGTACGATACGAGAAAGCCGAACTTACCTGACGAAGCAGCATGCCAGTCAGGTAATTTGCGCCACCCCATGTGGTGGCAACTCTTCCATGATTCAAGCCGCGTTGGTGCGCCCTCTGGCTCATTCAGACTCCGAAAGACCCGAAATCGCGCAGAAAAACCCATTTCCCGTCCGTTCACTCGGATGGGACTAGGGTTCTCCTCTAAATTTCAGCTGGTGTCTGCATTTGCCTCTCGCCGGTCAAACCGGTTCGATCGAGGTCGTGCCCAAAACACAACTTGTGCCTAGATCCCATTTTCTCCGCAAGTCACAATACCTGTCAATAGGTAATTTCGAAGTTTATTCCTTCGACCCCTGCGGATGGTAATCCGTTCGCGCAGCTAATAATGGGGGCTTTTTATTCTGTTGCAAGCATTTTTTGAACAACATATATCGAATCTAGCCGGCGCGTTCTGATATTTGTCAGCGCTCATCTGAGGCTGTAGTATTGATTACGCCCTGTCTTGTCAAATTATTGGGAAAATTACTCAAGCATTTAGGATGACCGATGAAAGCTTTTTTTTGCGGTGCAG
>JBLIOK010000105.1:0-8473 GCA_047639735.1 Candidatus Krumholzibacteriia bacterium
TAGCGTTGGCCGGGTTGGGTGACGTGCCGGAGTTTTGCGACGTGTTGGTTATTGCGGGGCCGCGTCTGCAACCTGAAGTCCAAGAACTCGCTTCTATCACGCGTCACTTGGGGCGCGGAGGATCGGTCTTAGCTCTGTTTGATTCACCGACACCCAGCGGCTGGGTTGACTACATGAAGAAATGGAACGTAGGCTTAAGCGGCAACGTGTTGATCGATGTCGAGCGCATGGGAGACCAGCAAGGAGTCGGCGCGCGCACAATCACCACGACCGAGGAATATGGCGATCACCAAATGGTCAGCAGTCTGAAAGGATTGCCTACCGTGTTCCCCATGGTGCAGCCGATCAGCCAGGTGGGCGAGCCGGACAGCGCCATTACCGGCGCTATTATTCTGCAAAGCAAAGCGAAGACCTGGTCGGAAGCGACTCCTAACGAAAAATTCAGCGGCAAGCCGCATTTTAATGGGGATACCGATCAGCCTGGCCCGCTGACCTTCGGCATGATTCTCGAGCTCGCCATTGGTCCGGATAAAGATCGGCCTGGTCGCATGGCTGTCATTGGCAATTCGGAATTCCTGAACAACGCCACTGTGATGCTGTATGGCAATCGTGATCTGTTGCTCAATGCGGTGGGCTGGTTGGCTCGTGAAGAAGCGCTGATCAACATTCGCGGTCGCGACCCCTTGAGTCAGCCGGTTGTTTTGAGTTCACAAGTGGGGGAATTGATTGGTTGGGGGGCAGTATTGGGGTGGCCGTTACTCGTTGGTCTGTTGGCCGTGGGAATCAGGCTGCGCCACCGCCGCAAAAGCGAAGGCGTGGTGTCATGAGCCAATCGTCGCTACCACGTTCTCTCCCGGTTTTGGCGTTGGTGGCGATAGTGGCTGTCGGGGGATTCTGGTTCGCGCAAAAAGGACATAAGCCAGATCCCAATCGAGGCGGTGCTCTTTTTTCAGTTGAAGCCGCCGATATTGAAGGGCTGCTGTTGACGCGCGGCGGAATACAATACCGTTTCGACCGTCTGCCGAACGGCGGCTGGTCCTTGTCTGGTGCGGTTCATGACTATCTTGATCGCCAAGCGATGGACGCTTTGGTAGAGATGTTTCCCCAAGCGGTTGGCGGGCCAATCCTAGCGGGCACCGAATTTGAAGACCGGCGTTACGAATTCAACGGTCCAGACGCCATCCGGTTACGCTTGTTCTTGGCCGATGGAAAAAGTCTTTCTTTGGTCATGGGCGCGCTCAATCCCGTTACTGGAAATTACTTTGCGTCCGGAATTGAGCGCGAAGGATGTTTTGCCGTACCGGCGCCGTTTCGCGACAAGCTCTCGTTATTGCCAGTAACGGTGCAGGCCAAAACTTTGTTGCCTGCGTTGGATCGTGATCTGGTGCAAAATATTGAACTGACGCGCAGTGGCCAAGTCCATCGCTTGGCCAAACGCGATGGTTATTGGTGGTTGCATTTGGACGACAGCCTCGAAAATTCACCTTTCACAAGATTTGGTCCCGTCGCGCAAGCCTATCAAAATTTCTATCCAGACCGGCGCCAAGTTCTTGATGATGGCTTATGGGTTCTCGCTTCAAAACTAACAGTCGAACAAATGATTTATGAAGTGGGCGAAACCATTGTGCGCGACATTATCAGTCCGCGCGAATCAGCCGCGCGAATAGAACAGTGGGACCTCGACCCACCTTGGCGCCAAGTTGTGATGTCTGGCCCGGGGCTCAATAGCGATATTTCGGCGCCGGTAGCCGACCAATACACCATCGGCTTCGGCACGCCAATTGGTGAAGATCAGGTGCCTGCTGTGCGACAAGGCAACGCGTTGGTCACTGATTTAATGGCCCTCGGTGTTCTGAACCAAGGGCTCGAGTTGTTCGTGGAACAAACAGCTTTGCACGTGGTGGCCCGGCAAGCTGACCACTTAAAATTTGAACGCGAAGGCGTATTGCTTTTAGAATCCGGCCGAACGGGTGTGGCCGATACGGACGAAGGCCGTGGCGCCTGGCAAACTGTCTATCCGGCAGCGGGAGCGCCAAATCTAGATGAAGTGGGGCGACGTGGATTGGGCCAAGATGTGGTGGTCAATTTGAATCGGATCGAGATGCTGGCCGCTTTGCCACCTACCCAAGATGCCAAAGTATTGACCGATGACGAACGAGTGCGGTTAACCCTCACGTGGGGTAAAACAGGCGAAGCTGATCATCGTGAACTTGTGCTGGAAGCGGGTTATTTGGTGGCCGAAGATTGGCCCACGGGGACATTCGCTCGCACCCAAGATGGCGGGCGGCCTGTAGGGCTTTGGTTTCCTGGCTCCGGAAAATTGCTGCAAATACCGAATTATCTATTGGTCTCGGCGCGTAACATGCGCCAATATATTCCCGCCGAATCCCGCTAACTTACTCGCCTAGATATCCGGCGAACGCACGCCAGCTGGCACGGTCATTTGGGCGTAGCTGACGCGATCCCAAGCTGGCGGATCCCACATGACTGTAGGCTGCAAGGTTACCGTTTGCCCAAAGGACAATTCATCTAAAGCTTCCGCGTAACTTGAGCAGGTGGCGGAAAAAAGTGCTGCTAAATCATCTGGCACCGGCGCCGCCGCAGGCAGCTTTAATTGTCGCGCGTCAACGAACGTGCCGTCGCGTTTTACCCGGTAATCCAAATGTGGCCCCGAGGCATATCCCGTAGAACCCACATAGCCGATGATTTGACCTTGGCTAACTTTGGCGCCTGGCTTGATCCCTTTGGCGTATTTGGAAAGGTGCAAATAGTAGGTTTCGAACTCGGCATTGGTGTGGCGAATTTGAATGTAGTTGCCGTTGCCCTTTTTGTATCTGGCGACCAAAACTTCACCGTCGCCGCCTGCACGCACGGGGGTGCCAATGGGTGCTGCGTAGTCGACGCCAAGATGTGGCATCCACTTTTTATGAACCGGATGAAAGCGGCGGTGCGAAAACCCCGCCGAGATACGTGAGTAGTTGATGGGGGCCCGCAACAATTGCTTTTGCATGTTGCGGCCTTCGCTGTCGTAGTAGTGAGGGTGATCGCCGCCGGTGAACAAAAAGGCACTGCGCATTTTTTTCTTATTGACCATTTCAATGGCCTGAATGCCGCCGGTTCGGACTCGTGCACCGTCTTTCCAAACTTCCTCGTAGAGGATCCGGAAGGTATCGCCTTGCCGTAAATCGCGTTTGAAATCGATATCCCAACCCATGATGTCATTCATCTTAGGCGCCAAGGAAAGGGGCGCCCCTGCTGTTTGCAGGCTCGCGTACAGGCTGCTTTCAATGGTCACACACACGCCGGCGAGCAGGTGCTCAACGGGGTAGTTGCCATCGTGCCGCACATACTTATCGTCTTCGAATACCCACACGGCGTGGCTTTCAAGACCAAGATCGTAGCCCAGGGATTGCAAGGTGCCATCTGGGGTGATCAAGACGCGAAAGATTTCGCCCGATTGCACATCTCTGAGGTCGCGAAAATCTTCGGTTTCGGTCACGATTTTCATGATGTTGGTGTGCGAAACTTGGCGCGCGATGAGAGCGTCGTAGAAGCTTTCGCCTTCGCCAATGATCATTTCAACGGGAGCAGCGGGAGAGGCGCTGTCAGACTGGCGCCCGATGGCGGCAGATTCCTGAGGCGTTCTTTCGATGGACAGTTGTCCCGCCGAATTCAGGTCGCCTTCGGCCTGGTGAGATTCGCTAACCACCGATTCTTCGGCTGTTGACGAAGTCAGGGTGGAGCGCAAAACGGTGATGCCGCCCACCAATAAGATGACTCCGAAGACACCCAAGACGGGCAAGGTGAGCGGATTCCGACCACCAGTGGGGCGATTCTTGCTCCCTTTGGCCTTGTCTTCACCTATATTGCGCAGGTGTTCTGGTATATTTGACGAATCTGGAGTATTCAGGGGAGATCCCTCTCATTCAAACGCCGTTAAGTGCGCCACGATCTTGATACGAGCTTCCAAAATGGGGCCGGTGACCAAGTCGAGGCAAGAACTTTCTTGGTCGGGAGTTAGTAGCGCATAACCCCGATGTCGTGTTATCATCAAACGCACCCATTTAACGAAGGTTTCGCCGAATTGCCATGAATTTAATTAAGGCAATGCGGTTCTGGGGCGATGTTTTTGATTAGTCGTCATCATGTCGGCAAAACTTTGATCTATCCGGAGGTATAACCTTGTCAGTCCCGGCTTTTCAATCCCGACGCAAAACCTATTGCAACTGGCGTACCGAAGGGCTGTTGAGCGCCTTCTTATTGTTGACCTTGGTGGTGGTGACGCCTGTTTTCGCACAAGAGTACTTGTTTGAGCATTTATTTGATCCGGCGGGCGTTGTGGGTGACGACTTCGGCAATTCAATGACCAATATACCGGATGTCAACGGCGATGGCATGGACGAATTCTTAGTGGGCATCGCAGGCAGCGATTCTAGTGGCTTGGATGCTGGACAGGTGTTCATGTGGTTTGGCGGGTCCGAAGTCACTCGCGCTCCCGATCGTATTTGGAACGGCACCTCGCCAGAGATCTTTGGCTGGAGTGTGGCTGATATTGGCGACGTCAACAATGACGGCACTGGCGACTGGGCGGTGGGAGCCCCCTTGTCCAACGCAGGCGGCGCCGAATCTGGTCGCGTATGTATTTTTTATGGCGGAGCCAATCCTTCGGCAAATCCTGATGTGGTCATTATGGGGGCGACCGGTGGCGATCAATTTGGGTTTTCCGTCAGCGCAGCCGGAGATTTTGACGGTGACGGGAACGACGACTTTATCGTAGGCGCCCCGTACAACGATGCGCGCGCCGGAAACGCGGGCGCAGCCTATGTGATTTACGGCGGCACCGGCGGCCCGAGTACAAACTTGAATGACGCGACGGTATTGGCTGGAGAAGCCTTTGAGGATTACTTCGGGTGGTCTGTCACGGACGCGGGAAATTTTCTGGGTGGTAACGAGGATTGTGTTGCCGTTGGTGCGCCGGGTTCCAATACCCATGGTGGTAGTGACGCGGGCGCAGTTTACGCTTTCGAAGGCAAGCTGGGCGGTGCGGCACCCGATACGACGATCGATTTTGTCGCTGGGATTTCTTCCAATTCAAAAGCTTCGAGTCAGCTTGGCTTCAGTGTTCGAGGCGTGGGGCGTTTGGACAACGACAGCATCGATGATCTGGCTGTTGGTGCACCTTTTTGCAACGAGGGTGGCCAAGAAAAAGGGCGGGTGGAGTTTTTCTACGGCGCTCTCAACCCCGCGGTTGTCGCTGATCATGCGGTAGAAGGAGGGCTGGCAAATGGACGGTTTGGTTGGTCTTTGGATCGCGCCGGTGATGTTTCTGGTTCTACCCGCGATGACGTTCTGATCGGTGCGCCATTCTTTGACGCCATCGCAACCGACGGTGGGAGAGCATACATCTACGAAGGTGGCTCAAGCGCTTCGGTTGCTAGTGGCCTTGTTGCCATTCCCAACGTGCCCTTCAAACCAGGTACCGAAGCCAATGATTTGTTCGGTTGGTCGGTGTCCAGCGCCGGCGACTTCGACGGCGATGGTTTACCTGACTACGCCGTGGCTGCGCCCAAAGGGAACATTGGCAGCAACACCACGGCCGGGTTTGCGACCTTCTATCACAGTTCTGGCGGTCCGGTGCCTGCCTTGGTGCGCAGCTGGAAGGCCCAATGGCGCGATGCTGCGGTGGTGCAACTTGCCTTTGACTTGTCCATACCAGCCGAAGACGTGCTCGACGTGCGCCTGACTCGCCGCCTGCACGACGCTGCCGGCACACCGTTAAGCGAGAGCTTGATCTGGGTGGGTTCTCCCAGCCAGGCCACTGACGACGTTGTTGGCAAACTGGTCAGACACGGTGAAGGCTTCGCCTATCTTGATGACACCAGCTCGCTCGGCGTGGTGTCAAAAATTTCTTACAACATCGATCTGGTCACTGGCAATGGCGAAGTTTTGCGCATTGAAAACATGTCCGGGCCAGGCGAACGAGTAATCGCCCCGCGCGCAGTCTTGGCCGTGCAGCCAGCGTGGCCCAATCCTGCCAACCCGGCGGTGACTATACGGTTTCGTGCTTCGGCCGACCAAGTAACGACCGTCACGATCCTGGATGTTCGCGGCCGAGTCGTGCGGCAGCTGCACAGCGGTGTCGGTGCTAACGATTGGCAGAATGTTCTATGGAACGGACTCACCGATGACGGGCAGGCCGCTGCTTCGGGCGTCTATCTGATCAGGGTTGCTTCGGGAGTTGAGTTAGCGACCCAACGCGTGGTCCTGGCTCGATGAGCCGAGGCCGTATTGAGCTTCACACGCACCTAGAAGGATCAGTCACGCCGGCGCGGCTGATCCTTTTGGCTGAAAAATATGGCCTGCCTAATTTGCCCGCGGCGTGCTTAAACACCGCGGGCGACGCTTATACCTTCGACGGATTTTTAGGATTTCTCAACCTCTACAAAATTGCCACCAGCGTGATGCGCAGTCCCGCAGATTTTCACGCCATCGCTTTGGACATGGGCCAACAATTAGCCGCCGACAACGTCAGATATGCGGAAATATCCGTTTCCTATGGTGTGCTTTTGTGGCGCGATATAGACCCCTTGCTCATTCAAATCGCTTTGCACGAGGCGGCCGAAGAATGCAGAGAAACCCTTGGCGTGGACATGCGTTGGATTCCCGATGCCGTGCGCCACTGGGAAATCAAAAACGCTTGGCTCGCCTGGGAAAAAGCTGCGATGGCCGGCCGTGATTTGGGCGTAGTGGGGTTTGGGTTAGGTGGCGACGAAGCCAAGGGACCAGCAGCCGGTTTTTCAAAACTATTTTCTCAGGTTAAAGCCGAAGGTTATGGAGTTTCGATCCACGCTGGCGAAGTGACGGCGATGGGTGACGCTGCCCGTGATTCCATTCGTCAAGCTGTCGAAGAATGTGGCGCCGATCGCATTGGGCACGGACTTGCGGCGGCCTCTGACCCGATCCTCTTGGCGACTTTGGCTGCCCGTGATATCTTTGTCGAGCTGTGCCCAGGATCGAATGTGTTAACGGGGGGAGTAGCGACCTTTGCCGAGTTCCCATTGGCGGAGTTTATGATAGCTGGTGTTCCTTGTTCGCTAAACACCGATGACCGAACGATGTTTAATCTGACTTTAACCAAGGAATATGATCGTGCCACTGAAGAACTCAAGCTACCGGCGGGCACAGAGGATTCGATGCAAAAACTTGCTGCCCAGCACGCCTTCGCCGAAGTGGAGGAATAGGCTGCCGAAACACCTTAGAAATTGTTTGCTGGGGTTGATCACTTTTGGGTTGTTGTGGCAAGCCACGCCTGCGGCGGCTGGCAATGTCTGGTTCAAAGTTGCCGGTGGTATCAGTGGCTTGGCCATGGACGACATCAACGATGGCGACTTTCGTTTCTATGATGACACCGAATCCGGGTACAATTTGCCCGAGCTGACCAACGGATTCAGCTTGAGTTTTCATATGGGCAGCAAAATCAATCGCGATTGGGCTATGGGGTTTTCATGGGATATTCAACACGCCCATACTTCAGGCACTGATGTTGACGTTAAGGCCGACCTCAAACTCGACGCGAATATCTTTATGGGGCATTTTTACTGGACCCCATTGCAGGGAAAAAAGATGAGCGCAGGTTTGGCGGCGGGCATGGGGTTTGTGGCAGCTGGCGGCACAGTGGACATCACCCGTGGCTCTACAAATTTTGGTGAAGGAAAGTCTTCGGGTACTAGTCTGGCTTTCGAATTGATGAGCGTCTTTGAATACGCCTTGGGAAAAAACAAAGGCTTGCAACTGACCGCTGGTTGGCGCGATGCGACGGTGGATAAAGTAAAATTTGAGGGCCGGACAGCGACGAACGAAGATGGCTCTGATCTGAAGCTTGACTACTCAGGATACACTCTCAAGTTGGGTGTGATCTGGCGATTTGGCGAATAAAGCGGTGGCAGTCGTTCTGGCTGATTTTGAAGCCAAAAAATCTAGCTATGAAATTGACGAAAACCGCATCATTCTTTCTCACCAAGAACGCTCTCCTGAAGACATTAAGGTGGTTACCGAAGCGGGTGACTTGACCAGATGCAACAGAAGTTCACCGCGGACATTGCATTGATCGTTGCTAAAGCTGCTGCCGAAGAAAAGAACGGTTCCACGGAGGAAATGGAAGTAGAGGTGGCGAAAGCCGTGCTTTCGGTCGAAGAAAATGGTGGAGACCCCTAAAAGGCAGGCTGGTAAAGTGGCCAATTTTAGCCTGAAGCTAAAATCGAATATTCCGGCCTTGGCGTCGTTTAAATGGACTTTGGACAACTGATGGACCCTCGCCCTGCTGCCATAAATACCTTCTCAGTTTTCGCTCTCATCTGTCGATAATAGTCGGTATGGCCGCCTCGGGAACACCCCCACTGCGAGCCGTTTCCAAAGCGATGGACATGAGCGGATCCCTACAGATTGAAAAAGGACTTTCCACCGAGCTTCGGGC
>JBLIOK010000106.1:0-8400 GCA_047639735.1 Candidatus Krumholzibacteriia bacterium
TGTCGGGCCTCTTAGTCGGCGACCGCGAAGACGGGCTACTCCGGGCAACCGTAAATATTATGATGGCGGCCGAGGCTGAACCCGTCGTCGATGGCGACATTGCGGTGAGTGAATTTAATCTCAGCCTCGTTCAGCCTTTCTTTCCTCCTCACCAAACCGGCCAAATCGACGGACGCGCAGACCTGGCCCTTCGGTTTTCTCAAGGCGACTCGTTCACCTATGAAGGTGAAGCTTCTATCAGAAAGATGTCCTATCGAGATGCGTCTCTCGTATCCGAATTGGAGTCACTCGATGCTCGCCTCCTGTTTAACACAGATGAAATATCAGTCACTGAAAGTCGGGCTCAATTTGGCGCAGGCACGTTCATGTTGTCCGGCAAACTGCGCGACCCGTTTCCCTATCTTTTGCCTCCTGAAATGCAAACCGAGGCACCAGAAAAATACCCTCATTTGAGCTTCGAATTGAGCACACCGCATCTTGATGTTGATCAGCTTCTGCCCGTCGCCAGTCCGGCCACGACACAGTCGGCAACTGCGCAGGCCGTAGCGACTGCCAAGACGTCTGAACTGCCCCAAGATTTTCCCCGTGTGACTGCTGCCGGCGTGTTCAAGGCCGACTCGATCGTGTATATGCAGGTGCCCCTGACCGAGGTGGTGGGCGAGATCACCTTGGAAGATCAGCGGCTGAAGATCGAAAATGTGGAGGGCACCGTTTATCAGGGCTCAGTGACCGGAGACCTTGAAGTTGATCTGAAAGACATGGCTGACCCTGTGTTTACCGGTGGGTACGACGTCAACGATATTGAAATGAATGATTTTGTTTCGCGTTTTGCTGGGCTACCGGGTGTGCTTTTTGGACGATTTGATTTGAAAGGTGATTTTGCCGCCAATGGACTCGACCCTGTGAGCGTGCGCAACAATTTGAGTCTCGACGCAACTGGCGGCGTCGAGTCAGGCCGATTGGTCACCTCGGGTAAAACCCACTTGGCCCTGAACAAATTGGCTAGTCAGGCCGGCCAGTCCATCGCGGCTGAACAAACATTGCGCGATTTGGCGACTCACATTTCAGTTAGCGACGGAAGAGTAGCCGTCAACGCTCTCCAAACCAGGCTCGGCGATTTTGGCGATTTGTCCATGGATGGTTCGTACGGATTTGACGGCAGTATCGCCTACAGCGGTGAACTGTTGCTCACCAAGGCGCAAACTGATCAGTGGTTTGGTGACTCTGGACTGCTATCAGGACTTGCCGATTTGATGGGTTCGCGTCGTCCGGACAGATTGCTGTTGCCTATTGCCGTTGTCGGCACGAGGACCAAGCCGCAGCTCAAATTCGACTTTGAAGCCCTTACCAGTGACATGCAGCAGCGCGTGGTGGACGAGCAGGGCGAGAAATTGAGTGACAACCTAGCCGAAGAAGCCAAGAAGAAATTGGGCGGGCTTTTCGACAAATGGAAGTGACAGCTCTCGCGTTGCTCTGGGTTGTCAAACACCATGTCATGTCCCATATTCCCCAATCAGCAATCTTTACCAAATTGACCCCGAGGTGATTCGAAATGGCCTACGATCCCGCGCAGATCGAACCCAAGTGGCAAAAGTATTGGGACGAGCGGAAAAGCTTCCGAGCCTTTGAGCCGGGTTCTCCCGAAGCCGAAGGCAAAACGAAGTATTACGTGCTGGATATGTTTCCGTATCCCTCAGGCAATGGTCTGCACGTAGGGCACCCCGAAGGTTACACCGCAACCGACATCGTTTCGCGCTTCAAACGCATGACCGGTCACAATGTTTTGCACCCCATGGGGTGGGACAGCTTTGGTCTGCCGGCGGAAAACCATGCGGTTAAAACAGGCACCCATCCGGCCACCACGACGACCAAAAACATTGCCAATTTCAAACGCCAATTGAAAATGCTGGGTTTCAGTTACGACTGGGATCGGGAAGTGACCACCAGCAGCCCTGACTATTATCGCTGGACCCAATGGATTTTCGGGCAACTGTACAAGAAAGGCCTCGCCTACGAAGGCGAAATGGCCGTCAACTGGTGCCCTGCCTTGGGCACTGTGTTGGCCAACGAAGAGGTCAAAAACGGCTTGAGCGAAATTGGCGGACATCCGGTCGTTCGCAAGCCCATGAAGCAGTGGATGCTGAAGATCACCGAATACGCAGAACCGCTCTTGGCTGATTTGGACGACCTGGATTGGCCAGAGTACATCAAAGAATTGCAACGCAATTGGATTGGCCGCAGCGAAGGAGCCGAGGTCGATTTTGTCATCGACGGCAGTTCCGAAAAGCTGCGTGTTTTCACAACCCGTCCGGACACGCTTTTTGGAGCCACCTACATGGTGATCAGCCCTGAACATCCTTGGGTGAAAAAACTGACGTCCTCCGATCAAAAAGATGCCGTGGCATCTTACCAAAATGAAGCAACCGGCAAGAGTGATCGTGACCGCCAAATCGCCAAAGAAAAGACCGGTGTTTTCTCGGGCGCTTATGCTATTAATCCGGCCAACGAAAAGCGCATTCCGATTTGGATTGCTGACTACGTGATGATGGGATACGGCACCGGCGCCATCATGGCCGTGCCAGGTCAAGACGAACGCGACTGGGAATTTGCCGAGAAGTTCGACCTGCCAATCATTCGCACCGTTCAAACGCCAGACGATTGGGACGGCGGCGCCTACCCTGGTGACGGCGTAGCGATCAACAGCGATTTCCTCGACGGTTTGGGCGTGGACGAAGCCAAAGCCAAAATGACCGCCTGGTTAGTGGAAAAAAACGTGGGCGAAGCCTGTGTGAATTACAAGCTGCGCGATTGGTTGTTCAGCCGCCAACGCTATTGGGGTGAACCGTTTCCGCTGCTCAAGCTTGAAGACGGCACCGTGCGCGTTTTGAACGATGATGAATTGCCTTTGGTGTTGCCGGAAGTTGAAAAATACGAGCCCTCGGGTTCGGGCGAAGGACCTTTGGCCACCATCGAAGATTGGATGGTGATCAAGGATCCGGTCAGCGGCCAACGCGCGATTCGCGAGTCCAACACCATGCCACAATGGGCGGGCAGCTGCTGGTACTATTTGCGGTTCATGGACCCGGTCAACAGCGAGCAAGCCTGGCAACCCGACCTTGAGAAATATTGGGGCCCGGTAGACCTGTATTTGGGCGGCACCGAGCACGCGGTTCTGCATTTGTTGTATGCCCGTTTCTGGCACAAGGTGCTGTTTGATCTGGGCTTGGTTTCATCGCGTGAACCCTTTAAAAAGTTGCGCAACCAAGGCATGATTCTCGGCGAAAACGGCGAGAAGATGAGCAAAAGCCGAGGCAATGTCGTCAACCCAGATGACGTGATTGCCGATCAAGGCGCTGACAGTCTGCGTCTGTACTTGATGTTCCTTGGTCCTCTTGAACGGGACAAGCCGTGGAACACCCAGGGCATCGATGGCGTGCGCCGATTCCTGGACCGTGCCTGGCGTCTGTACTGCGACAACGAAACCGACGCACTGTTGGATTCGGTACAAGATGTGGCGGCGGATGAAGCGACTCTGCGCATCCTGCATAAAACAATCGACGCCGTAACTCAAATGACCGAAGACCTGCGCTTCAATACCGCTATCAGCCAGATGATGGTCTTTGTTAACGAAGTGACGGCGCTGGAAGTTCGTCCGCGGGATGTGCTCGAGAAGTTCGCCCTGTTGTTGGCGCCGTATGCACCGCACATGGCAGAAGAAGTCTGGGCTAGGTTGGGCCACGACGAGTCGCTGACCTACGAAACCTGGCCCGTTGCCGAGGCGAAATATTTGGTGGACGACGAAGTCAATATTGTGGTTCAGGTCAATGGCAAGTTGCGGGCACAAATGGCGATCGCCGCCGATGCCGACCCGGAAGACGTCAAAAAATCTGCTTTGGCCTTAGAAAACGTACAGACTTGGACCGAGGGCAAAACCATCGTCAAAACGATCTACGTGCCCGACAAGTTAGTTAGCATCGTCGTAAAGTAGTCGCTAGAGGCGAAGGAATTTCTTCGCCACCTTCTTGCTTCGGTATTTGAAACCTGCGCGTTCGCGTAGCAGTGCTTTTAATTGGGGTAAGGCTTTTTGCCCCGCCTCATAGCCGCGTTCGTGGCAGGCTTCTCCAGCGCCAAAATCTGCCCAATGGTATTCGGTAACTTCGGGCCTGATCACAAAATCAGCTGTGGCGCACACGTATCGGTTTAGCCGTTGGCGTGCAACGGTATTGCTGCGCATGATCATGTCTAGCCCCGTTGAAAATTGGGTTTCCTCGAAGGCGGGAATATCAATGGCCACCACGATGTCAGCGCCCAATTCATGGCAGGCTTCGACGGGCACTCGAAAGGGGCCGCCGCCGTCGCATAGGAGTTGACCGTCTTTTTTGACCGGTGGAAAAACCGAAGGAATGGCGCTGCTCGCATAGAGGCCGTCCACCAGGGGCCCTTCGGTGAAGGTCACTTTGTTGCCGGAGACCAAATCAAGCGCAACGGCGGCAAAGTTGATTTGCAAATCAGAAAAACTGACGGGACCAAAGAGCGAGGCCAGGGGGTGGCGCAGCTTGCTTGCGTCCTGTTGGGAGGACGTCGTCACCGTTTTCATCGCAATCATTTTGCGCTGCATATAGTCAAAAATGTCGACCAAGCGTTTTTGTGGATCACGACCTTCGGCGTCGTCGCGGGGCACAAACGGAGCCCAGTAGGAGGCAAACTCTTCTGTACCAACATAGGCTTTTAAGCGGGGCCAAACCTTGAGCGGATCGGGATCTTGAGCATACAGTGCACCGACAATGGCGCCCATGCTGGTTCCGACCACCAAATCTGGCCGGATACCGCCTTCTTCCAAAGCCGCTAGCACGCCGGCGTGGGCCAAACCACGGGCGCCGCCGCTGCCGAGGGCAAAACTCAAATGATACTGCGTTGACATCTCTTCCGCTTTCACGTGGGTACGATACCTTTTGATCCCTGCCAAGATACCAAAGCCCCTTCTGAGGAACTACGACTCTTTGAAATAGCCGGACATAAACTTTTGGCGATTTGATCGCCCTTTTGTATGCTAAACTGTAGTGGAGATTCCCTCTCTATCAGGATATTGGAAGGACACCTATGCTTGCCCGCCACTGTCGTCGCGTTGCTTTCTTTTCGGTCTTGTTCGCGCTCACCTTAATGGTCAATTCGAATCCGAATCGGTCAATTGACCAGGCGGTCGCCTCAGAGGCCCTGCAACAGGTGATTGCCGGTGGGTCATCAACTGAGCAATACAAGGTTTGGGTGCATTTTCAGGATCGTACGCTGCTCATTTCAGATGTGGACAGCGCTTTGGATCAGGCCGAAGCGGCCCTGACGCCGCGGGCGGCTAACCGCCGTGCAAAAATGCACGCACCTGGCGAGCGATTGGTTGACGTGCGGGACTTGCCGCTCAACCGAACCTTGATCGAGCAATGCCAAAAAACGGGAGCTCGGCTCGAGAAAGAAAGCCGCTGGCTCAACGCCGCCAGCTTCACTGCCAATGCCCAACAGGTCGCTCAGCTGACGCGCACCGCCGGCGTGACAATGGTGGCACCTGTGCGGTCAATGCGCCGTGCGGCGATACCAACGCCGGTCGGGAAACCCCGCCAAAGAGATTTCATCCCAAACGATATTTTTAGCGACAAAGAAGCGACTGCCTTGAATTACGGCTCGAATCTAGCAGCGATGCTACAAGCCAACGTGGTGGCCGCTCACGAAGTGGGCTTGTCAGGCAACGGTGTCTTGGTCGCGATGTTAGATACAGGATTCCGGGTGACTCACGATGCTTTGGTTCACATCCCCGTCTTGGACGAGTGGGATTTTGTGAATGATGACGGCATCGTGGACAACGAGGTCGGGGATTTGGCGTCTTCAAGGAACCATGGAACGATGACGCTTTCGACCGTCGCCGGGATGGATGAAGGAAACCACGTCGCGCCAGCCTACGCCGCTTCTGTTTTGTTGGCCAAAACCGAAGATGTTTCCCAAGAAGTGATCGCCGAAGAAGACGCTTGGGTCGCTGGCCTAGAATGGGCCGAGGCCTTGGGCGCCGACATCATTTCTTCGTCGTTGGGTTACATCGATTGGTATGTCTTTGCTGACCTCGATGGCAATACCGCCATCACCACTGTGGCGGCAGACTTGGCCGCCGCTCGTGGCTTGATCGTGGTCAATTCGGCGGGCAACAACCGCAATTCAACCGGCGGCATCATTGCTCCGGCCGATGCTGACAGCATTGTCTCAGTCGGTGCGGTCGATTCTGCGAACCTTACCGCATCATTCTCTTCACCAGGACCCACCGCCGATGGGCGGATCAAACCGGATGTGGCGGCGCTAGGTGTGAGCAACACCGTTACTGACCCCAACGACGACGTCAACTATTTCAACGCCAGTGGGACTTCGTTTGCTTGTCCATTGACCTCTGGTGTCGTGGCCCTCATGCTCGAACGGGTGCCAAATCTAACACCCCTGCAAGTGTTAGAGGCCTTGCGCAGCACCGCCAGCCAGAGTGGCGCACCCGACAACGACCAGGGTTGGGGTATCATCGATGCGATGGCGGCAGCGAACTGGTTTGCCCCGGTGATCACCCATTCGGTCTTGCCCAACACCGGTGACCCCGTTGGGCCTTACGCCGTTACAGCAGTGATTACCGACCGCCTTGTCTTGGATGCTGGTTCCTTAGAGGTGCACTACCAAATTGACCTCGGCCTTTGGCAAATTGCCCCAATGACGGCTACCGGTCAACCCGATGAGTACAGTGCCGACATTCCAGGTCAACCGTTGCAATCTGACGTGAACTATTTTATCGCTGCGGCGTCGACCAACGGTTTGGGCACGAGCTACCCTTACGCAGGAGCTGACGAACCAGCCTATTTTGTTGTCGCCGCTCCAGCACAGGTTGGTGGCGGTGGACTGCCAGCGTTGACAACTTTGGCAGCCAATGTGCCGAATCCTTTTAATCCGATGACGGCCATTTCGTTTGCGTTGAACCAAGCAGGGCCGGCACGGCTGCAAATTTTTGATCTGCGTGGAAAAATGGTGCGCACCCTGCTGGATGAGAGCCTACCCGCCGGCGACCACACCGAACGCTGGGACGGTCGCGACCACAGTGGCCAAAGCGTCAGTAGCGGCACCTATTTCTATCGTCTGACGAGCGCCGGAGAGGTGCGACAACGGAAGATGCAACTGGTGCGCTGAACTGGTATATTGGCGGCCTCATATTGAACATGCCTCCAAGAGAAAGACCAGTTCGGCAATGGCCAAAGACAAAGTCATATTTTTCTGTAAATCCTGTGGCCACGAGGTTCTGAAGTGGCAAGGGCAGTGCCCCGGTTGTCGGGAATGGAATACCCTTAGCGAAGCGAAATTCGCCAAAAAGGGTGCCGGTAGCAAAGGATCACGTGGTTTCAGCGCCGCAGCCGATGGCCCGGTAGGTTTTGCCGCTGGCGGTGCCAAGGCAAAGTCTGGCTTGGCCGCAGCGTGGCCTGAAGCCGTTGGCCCAGACGGGCGCCTGAGGCCGGTTCCCCTTTCTAAAATCAGCTCAGCCGATAAAAAACGATTGCCGGTCGAACCGACTGAAGTGGCTAACGTTTTGGGCGGCGGTCTGGTGGAAGGGTCCGTCATCTTGCTGGGTGGCGAACCCGGCGTGGGCAAGTCGACTCTCTTGACGGGGCTAGGACTGTCGTGGGTGCGCAAAAACATCCGCGTTATTTACGTCGCGGGCGAAGAATCACCAGGCCAAATCCGCATGCGCGCCGAACGTCTCGGCTTCAATCCCGATAAAGAAGATGGCTTCGATATTCTACCCGAAGTCCACCTCGAAGCGGTGCTGGATGCCCTGCGCGAAAACTTGACCTCCCTTGCCGAAGGTCAACAGTGCATCATCATCGCTGACTCGATCCAAACTTTGCACAGCGAGCACATCGACGCCTTCCCAGGCAGTCCCACCCAAATAAAATACTGTGGCGGTGTGCTGGCAGATTTTGCCCGGCAATCCGGTCACCCCATTTTTCTCGTTGGGCATGTGACAAAATCCGGCGACTTGGCGGGTCCAAAACTTCTCGAGCACATGGTTGATACTGTCCTGTATTTCGAAGGATCGGGCGGCGGCGCCATTCGTATGGTGCGCGCAGTAAAAAACCGTTTCGGCACCACCGGTGAACTGGCCGTAATGGAAATGCGCAGTGATGGCTTGGCACCGGTCGATCAAGCGGGTGTGCTGTTTCTTAGCGGCCGGCGTGGACTCGAACCGGGCTCTGCAGTGTGCGCTGTAAAGAATGGATCGCGCACTTTCTTGGTGGAAGTCCAGGCTTTGGTTTCGACATCTCGCTACGGCACACCGCAAAGAGTGGTGCAAGGGGTGGACAACAAAAGAGTCGCTTTGTTGGCGGCAATTCT
>JBLIOK010000107.1:0-8301 GCA_047639735.1 Candidatus Krumholzibacteriia bacterium
CGATGCCCGGCGCGCGGCCGACCAGAACCGAATGTGGCTATAGAACAGTAAGGAAAAAATGGTCGTTCCAGAACACAGACTTCCCTATCCAAAAATCGCCATCCATGAGGCTTGGTTCACTCGAAATAGTTGCTGTGAACAGGTCTTCGAGGAGCGGATGTGTTGATACCACTAGAATCAATTACAGTTTTCGTGGCCGCCGCCATTGCTCTGTCCCTCGCCCCAGGCCCAGACAATCTCTTTGTCATCATCCAGTCAGCTTTGTACGGACCACGTGCTGGAATTTTGGTCACACTTGGTCTTTGCACTGGCTTGTTGTTTCATACGACCGCCGTCACGCTTGGTGTTGCGACAATATTCCAATCGTCAGAATTGGCCTTCAAATTGCTAAAAACTGTGGGCGCCATCTACTTGATGTACTTGGCTTGGCAGGCATTTAGGGCAGGCGCGACCATTGTCGAAGGAACAAGAGCACCCGAATTGAATTTGGGCAGCCTTTACGGCCGCGGCATCATTATGAATGTCACAAACCCCAAGGTGGCCCTATTTTTCTTGGCTTTTCTGCCACAATTTGCCGATCCCAAGCATGGGTCCGTAACAACTCAACTGTTGGTGTATGGGGCCTTGTTCATCGCGGTTGCATTCCTGGTCTTCGGAACCATCGCGGTGACATCTGGCACGTTGGGCGAGTGGCTCAAGCGCTCAGCAAAGGTGCAGATTATTATGAACCGAGTCGCAGGGGCTGTGCTTCTGGGCCTGGCACTGACATTAATCGCTAGCGGCCGTTAACCTTCATTGAGAAAATATCCCAACTAAAGCCCCAATCAGCCAAAAAACACATCATTTACGCGATGTTTTTTGCACCTGAAGCCCCAAACCACCGAATAAGATCATTATTTTGCGGTTTTAATTTGAACTGTTGTTATCTGCCCCCCGGTATGATATAATCCCCGAACTGTCCACAAGCTTGCTCATTCTCAAAAGGAGATCCTCTTGAAAAAATTACTATTGTTGGCCGTTGCGTCCTTACTGGTCGCTAGCGTCGCAAGTGCTACCGTGCTTGTTTCTGAAGATTTTAGCTATGCTGATGGCTCACTGGTTGGTAACGGTGGGTGGTTCAATCATAGCGGCGTCGCTGGTGATCTGCTTGTTGCTAGCGGACAAGCTGTGGTCCAACACGGTATTCCATCCGAAGACGCGACCCTGCCCTTCTTTGCTCCCTCGGGCGACCTGTTCTTCGCATTCGACTTCTCACTCGATGACCTGGGAGAAGTTATCTCGGGCACCGATCATGAGTACTTCGCTCATTTTAAAGATGATGGTTTCGGATTCCGTGCTCGCATGGACGTTCAAGCACCTCAAGGTGGCGGCGACTACACCGTTGGTCTCTCAACGATTGCCTCGACCGCAGATGTCACCTGGCCTGCAGACTTGAGCTACGGCGTTGTGTACCGCGTTATTGCTCGTTACAACCAAGACACCAACACCTCTCAAATGTGGATCGATGCCACTTTGGATTCAGATCTGTCCATCTCCGGTACCGACCAACCTGATCCAGGCACGCCCATCACCGGCTTCGCCCTGCGTCAGAGTGATTCAGACTTGAACGAAACCATCCGGGTCGATAACCTGATCGTTTCCGACAATTGTGCTGATGTCTTCGGTGGCTGCGGTCCAGTTGCTAACGAAGAGCAAACGTGGGGCGCTGTTAAAAGCCTGTTCCGCTAGATCAAGCCTTAAACTACCTCAGGGTAGTTCAAGCCCCCTGCGACTTTTGGTCGCAGGGGGCTTTCTTTTTCATCAAACAGTACCGCGGTAGCGCTCTACTCAACCACGAATGGCGCAACCACATAAATGACCAGGGTGATCAAAACGACCCCCATCACGTTGAGCAGAAAACCCACCTTCGCCATCTGCGGTATCGTGACTTCACCCGTTGAGAAAACAATGGCGTTAGGGCCAGTGGCTATCGGTAACATGAAGGCACAGCTGGCAGCCATGGCGATGGGCAGAGACAACAGAACGGGGCTGACATCACCGGCCAAAGCGAGCGCTCCAATCACCGGCAAGAGCGAAGATGCCGTTGCCACATTGCTCGCCACTTCCGTCGCGAAAATCACAAACACCACCAAGACAGCAATCATAAATATCAAAGGCCATGCGGTCACCGAAACCAGTGACTCGCCTAACCACACGGCCAAGCCCGAGGTCGTGATCGACTTTGCCATGCTCAAACCGCCACCAAAGAGCAACAACACGCCCCACGGAATACGCGAGGCGGTTGGCCAATCCAAAAGGCGCTCTTTTGGCTGATTGCTATCACCGGCATTGATGAGGAAAAGTGCGATCACACCGGCAATCGCCACAACGTGGTCCGTCATCCCGGCCAAAGGGCGAATATCTCCAAATTCAAGAGCGTTGAGGGGACGGCGCAGAATCCAGGCGGCGGCAATGACGGCAAAGGTGATCATGACTCTGCGCTCGGGCACAGTCATTGGGCCCAATTTTGTAAGCGCTTCGCGAATTTTGAGCTGACCTTCGCTGCCACCAGACGTTGGCAGCTTTAAGCCCAATCGGGTTACAGTGAACCAGCACGCTGGCAACATGACCGCCACCACGGGCAAGCCGATGCTCATCCACTGGGCGAATCCAATCGTGATTCCAAATTCATTTTCCAAGTAACCCAGAACGATCAGATTTGTGGGAGTTCCAATCGGCGTCGCAAGTCCGCCGATGGATGAACCGTACGCCAGGCCAAGCAGTATCGCGATGGTCAAAGGGGCGTTCCGAGCTGAAGGACCAAGGATGGCGTACGACACCGACACCGCAATGGGCGTCAGCATGATGGTCGTCGCCGTATTGGAGATCCACATGGACAGGACCGCGCTGGCGAGCATAAAGCCCCCGACGATGCCAGCGGGACTTGAACCAGCCCGCACCACAATGTTCAAAGCAATGCGCGAATGCAGTTGCCAACGCTCCACTGATGTGGCGATGATAAATCCACCCAGCAGCATCAATACGATAGGGCTAGAATAGGGCCCGGCCGCATCGGCGATTGGCGCCACTCCCGAAATTGGCAGAACCACCAGAGGTATCAACGAAGTGACTGGAATAGGCACCGCCTCGGTCACCCACCAGGTAGCCATCAGCAACACCATTGACGCCACAATCCAAGCAGGCTCCGCCATTCCGGCGGGCGTTGGCAATAATTGCATCCCAATCGCGGCGGCAGGACCCAGCCATAAGCCGATTTCTTGTCTGCTCATATGTTCTGTATGTCCTGATGAGAAGTGGTTGGTGACTTTGCGCGCATTTTACCACACCCCCTGCTTGCATTCACACTGATTCCGGTGGACAATTTGTGGCAGACATCACCCGTCGTTGATTTGGCCATGATTTGGGGGCAAAATTGCTAGAATTTAACAACCTATCAGCTGTCCCCATGACCGACTTGCATGCCGCATTTATCGACGCCTTTTCCAACTATGTCGTCGACATGAATATGTCGGTCGAGCAAATAGAAGAACTGTTGGTCACGCGCGGCTATTCCCCCGAGCTTTCCTTTGGTTGTTTTGAGGCGGACCGATTGGTTGGCTTTATCTATGTCGGCAGCCGAGAAATCATGGGAAAGCAAGTTTGGTATGACATCTCAACCGGCGTTGTGCCGTCGCTGCAGAAACAGGGCGTTGGTGATCGCATGTTGCGAAAGTTCTTGCTCGAGTTAGCTGGCCATAACGTTGACCGGTTTGTCCTCGAAGTATTGATCGAAAACTATGCCGCGCTCGCCCTCTATAAAAAACACAGCTTTCAAATCACGCGGCGGCTGAATTGTTATGAGGCGGCGCAAAGCTCGTTCACAACCGAACTGAGCTCGGACTACCAGGTCGACCAAGAGCCGGTGGACCTTGCTTCATTCGATGAGCTCGAATGTAATTTTTTTGCGCCCTCGTGGCAAAATTCACTGGCCTCATGGCGCAACGTGAAAGACAAACACCAAGTCCGTTCACTTTGGCAAAACAACCGCATGGTAGCCTACGGTATCGTTCATCAGCAGAGAGGTCGCGTGCTTCAGATCGGGTTTGCGCCACAGGTCGATCGACTGGAAGCGACCAAAGCCATCATTCCGCTCTTGGCCCAAGCCACGCCGGCCGACAAACTTGTCATGATCAACGTTGAAGCAGGTGCGGAATTGGAAGAGATCCTGAAAGACATGGAATTCGTCACGATGCTCGATCAGTACGAAATGGAGTTTCAATGCAAGTAAAGATCCGCCCAGCACGACCTGATGAGGCCGAGAAACTCACTGATCTTGTCTTAAGGGCCAAGGCGTCGTGGGGGTATCCGGAGGCATGGATGCTCGAGTGGGCTCCAAAACTGAGTATTTCGAGACAGTATATCTCGCAATCTTCAGTCTTTGTGGCTGATTTCGCTGGCACCTTGGCTGGGGTCATCGCCGTTGAAGAAGATCCTGAACCAGAAATCGCCCACCTCTGGGTCGCCCCCGAATGCCAACGTCTCGGCCTTGGCGGGCAACTTGTCGATCACGTCTTGCATCACGCGCGCGAAAAAAAATGGACCTCGCTTCGCATTGAAGCAGATCCGTTTGCGGTCCCTTTTTATGAAAATGCGGGTGCGCATAAAATTGGCGAAGTGGCCGCGCCGGTCTGCGGTGAAGAACGATTTTTACCCGTTATGAGTTTGCCAGTATCACCCTCGTGAAAAACACGAAGGATCTAAAACGTATAGAGCGTGACGCCCATCACTCCAGCATGTTCGATAAATATAAGAGACTGATCCGCCGTATCTGACCCGCCGCTGCGCGTTGGAATTCCCGACAAGTCCATCCAGCCTACGCTGACAAAATATTGTAAGTAAAGACGCGTCCAGAATTCGAATTTTAGCCCGACTTTTGTATTGATGCCATAGCCAGCGAGGTTAAGTTTGTCGCTTCGTTGATCGCCAAAAAGCGTGACATCGGTCACTGGTGTGACCAAGCCTGCGCCCAAAGCCATGGTCGCATAAAGGCCCATGGTTGGCTTGCTGTTCTCCCACACCGGCACCATCGTTTCGATCTCAATATTTGCATAATTGAGACCATCGGTGTGCTCATACATGAGAAAATCATCGTCGAGTTGGATGAGTGTATTGTCGTAAACCCCACCGTAGTCGTCAGAAACCGAATCATCGATATAGCCGGAGATCGTGGTGCCCTGCATTTGTTGCACAATATACTTGAGGTGGGTCACGCCAAAAGAAACACTGGTGCGGTCACCGATGTAGTAGCCAAGGCGCCCATCGTACTGCGGAATCGTCATGCGTGCCGGCGCGAAATAGGTACCAAAATCAAACGGTGTCGGACGGTCTTCAGCCGTGACACTGTGCAATGTGAAATCATATCCTTCACCCTGAAAATGCAGATCACTCGCCGAATACGCCGACCAGTTGTATCCCCACTGCAAGTAGAGTTCGCCTTTGTGGCGACCGATACCAGCCGTCGCAGATTTTGGCAGGGTGACGATCGCTACACTCAACAGGATCAATAGCCACACAACGGGACTATTTTTGCATTTGCAATTACTCAATGGAACAAGTCCTCGGCTTACCTTAACGGCCTGATTTTAGATATTCAGTGAAGTGCCCAAAGTAGCCAAAATGGCGCTGTATTCCTAGAAATTCTGGAGGGAAGGCAAGTCTTGGATTTTAGGCGTCCGAAGACAGCTTCAGAAGATCTTTCCCATACTGGCGCCAAGGCGAAGGCAATGATTCTAAGTCCATACTTGTCAATATTTTGAAGGCCTCATCGGTGCGCCCTAAGTTGATCATGGCACTCGCTAAGTAAATATCTCGCAGGTCTTTATTGGCACCTTGAACATCTGCACTTTTTAGTGCCGCTACGGCAGCCAAAAGATCGCCGGCTGAGTAGCGTTCGATTCCAGTGCTCAGACCGCCAACGTTTTCGGCCTGAGAGCGTTGCGAAAGCAGAACATTGTCGAACGGCAGCCAATACTGAGGTGACTCAGAAACCGGAGCGAGCCAAACAGTGAGCGCCACAGAGGCAGCAACGCTGGTGCTCCAACCCCAGGTTCGACGTTGGCGATGCCATGGAAGATCAACAACAACGGGGGCTGGCGGTGCCGCAGCAGCTCTTGCCTTGTTGCCAAATCCTTTAAAGTCGGGGCACTGTGCCCGCAGCAAAGCCTCAAGCTCAGGGCTCGAGCGCGCGGTAGTCAGCAGCACCTTCTCTTGTTCCGGACTCAATAATCCCAATGAAAAATCAACCACCAAGTCTATTTGATTTTTCGGTGACGAATTGGCCAAAGCTGGTCTCCTGTGGGTAACTGCTACGCATTCCTTAGATTATTATCTCACATTTCACAAGTAACTGTAGAATACTTTGTTAAGCAATATTCTGATATACTCTAGGTTATCATTGAGATCCGTTTCTCCAAACTCTTGTGAGATGCCCTAAATGCGCCGCAATACCGTCATTGCACTTGTTTGCCTCCTCATTTGGGCGGCATCGCCACCCAACGCAGTGGCGTCCAAAGTGCTTTTTGCGGCGGAGGACGACTCTTTAAAAATCGCCCTTTCAATGGCAAACCGTTGCGAAAGTTGCGTCGCGGCATTTAGCCTCGCGACTCGCCAATTGCCGAAAGACCTGAATAGTCGTGCTGACCTGCTCGCAACGGCCGAAGTGTTCCGAACTTTAGCAAATATTGCTCGAGACGGCGGGGATGTTGGCACTTCGATGGTTTTTTCTGAAGCCGGACTGCTCTTAGCGAAAGAACTTTTGGGTGAAAACTCGCCTGCTTTGGGATCTTATGAGTTAATCTACGCCTTGGCCATGCGATTGTCCGGCTGGCCAAACGGCCAACTATTGGCCGCCAATTTGGTCGAAAGCGCGATCAATCGGTTGGGCGAAGATGATCGATCCGCTCCCCATACTTTGGCCGGACTTCAGCAAGCGCGCGCGAATTTCACCCGTGCTGCGAGAAACTACCCTAAGGCAATCGTTCAATACGAAGTCGCCATCAACACGCGACTGCAAGAATCTCCGGTCCACACTTACAGTGTCGTCGACAACGAGGTTTGGCGGGCCCACGCCGTTCTCAAATCCGGCGACCTGGACCGGGCGCGGCGCCTCTTTGAGCACTGTCGCCAAGACCTCTTGGACCTTGGCTTGGCTGAACACCATCTGATGGCCTCGACTATCTCCAGCTTAGCCACAATTTCTCAACTTGAGGGCGACAATGCGACGGCAACCGTTCTCTACGGACAGGCATACGCGCGTCTGAGCCGGGCACAAAAATCGATATTTCCTGGTTTCAGCCAACGGCGTCTTGAGTCTCCGATACTCAATTTAGTGACCTATCTCGCGCTCGAACAAGGTGACGACGCCACTGCTTGGCTCTCTTTTTCTGAAATGCACAATAACGATGGCTACCAAATCGAGGCGCTCAAGAAAGCCAGAGAGCTTGATCCCGATCTCGCCAAGGCTGTGCACTTAGCAGTAGCAAGAGCGACCAACATGATCGATGAACTCGAGGTTGCCCTCCAGAAAATGCGCTTGGGAAGTGACCCAACGCAGGAGCGTTTACGAAGTTTAGAAGTTATCAGAAACTATGCCTACGCCTTGTCAGAATCATTTACCCTGCGAGATCAACTGCGATCGCAATATAGTGAAAGCCGGTCCAACGCTAAATCGTTTGCCCAATTACAAGAGCGACTAAACGCCAACCAAGCCTTCTTGGGATATTTTGTGGCCTCCGTACCGGATCCATCACAGCCCAACGCCCGGGTAAAAACGATCTATGCCGTGGTCGTAAGAGAATCTGGACCCGCTATTTGGACTATGGTCCAGCAGCCTAATGCCGAGCTCAGTGCCAACAACAAGTCTCTCCTCTGGACCTACACCAACCTCATCAATAAAGCCAGTGAATGGCCAACCCGCCTTCCTCAAGACGCCAAAGTATCGCGCTTGCTGAACGAGTTGCACGACATTTACTTCGCGCCCATTGCCGCTCAATTGGCTGGCAGCAAAGAAGTCTTTCTCTTGTCGACCGGGATTCCAGGCGCTCTTTCATTTCCAGCTATGATTGGAAAATCGGGACAGTCTTTGGTCGACAAATTCGTGTTTCAGAATATGAAAGGTATTGATGATGTAGGTAGCGCTGTGACTGACGAGACAACGCATCAGGCTCTAAGTCTCGTCTTGGGTGATCCCGCCTACACCAAAAGCGATAACGACAATAACAATGACGACCCTAACCTAAAAACGGCACTTTCTACATACTCCCA
>JBLIOK010000108.1:0-8203 GCA_047639735.1 Candidatus Krumholzibacteriia bacterium
CTGAACTGCAAGGTCGATTCCCTATCCGGGTCGAGTTGCAAAGTTTGACCGAAGGTGATTTTGTAAAGATTTTGCGGGATACAGAAGGCAGCCTGCTCCAGCAGTACATCGCCTTGCTGGGCGTCGACCAGTGCGACATCACCTTCACTGATGACGCCATTGACGAACTGGCTCGCCTTGCTGCCGAACTGAACAAACGCATGGAGAACATCGGCGCCCGGCGCTTGCAAACAATCATGGCCCAGTTGCTGGATGACCTGATGTTTGACGTGCCAGACGTTAACCAACCGAAATTCACAATCGATAAGGATTTTGTGCAAGAGCGGTTATCGGAAATCATCCGTGACGAAGATTTGTCGCGTTATATCCTATGAGCAAAGTGTTGCGTTGGCCTATCTATGCGTTCTTGATTTCGGCCTTGCCCGTGGTGCATTTCTACGAAATCAATTTCCGCTTGCTGACGGTCAATGACTTATGGCGTCCATTGATGTTGGGCGGATTGCTGGTCGCTGGTCTCCTCTTTGGTGGCCGTGTCATCTGGGGCAAGGCTGAACGCGCCGGCTTGGTTGTCGCTCCCATCGTCGTTGTGATTTTTAAGGGCAATGACATTGGGGGTTGGGGCAGCTTGATCTTGTTGGCGGCCTCTGTGGGGCTTGGCGTCTATGCCAGCAAGGCACAACCCAATTGGTTCCGAAAGATGACGCTGCCGCTCAATGTCATGCTGCTGATTCTAGTGACCTGGCCCGTCGCCAACGCCTTACGTGCCTCGGCCTCAGAATCACCGCCAACACCGGGTTCGTTCTACGACAGTGACATTTCGGTACCGGAACCCAACAATTCCGCGCACCAACCAGATGTTTACTACCTCATGGTCGACGGACTCGGCCAACCGGCATATGTCGAAACGCTGTTTCCAATCGAACGTCAACAATACAGTGGCCCTTTTAGGACCCGTGGATTTCAAGTGCTCGACAGCAGCTTCGCTAACTATCCCCAGACCGCCTTGTCATCAGCGGCCACACTCAATCTCGGCACCATTGAACAGCTTTTTGAAATCCCCGACGCCAACGCAAGAGATCGCAGACCCTTGGGCAAAGTGGTGGGGCGTTCTCGGGTGGCGCGCCTCTTCAAAAATCACGGTTACCGGTTAGTCGACTTTCCTTCTGGGTACCCTTTAACCAAACAAATGCTAACCGACTGCACACGCGCGCCGTTCATTGATCCAAGTTTCGTGGAATATTATTTGATCGAAGACGGTATTCTGGCTTTGGCACAATCGCTGCTTCCCAGCGGACCGGCAGACATCTCGTTTGCTATGCGACGCAATCGTCTGGATTATATTTTCAATAAACTCGGTACCGCGGCCGATGGTTTAGCCGACGACCAGCCTGTCTTTGTGTACGCCCATATTCTGGCGCCGCATCCGCCCTTTGTTTATGGTGCCGAAGGCGAGGCCCTCACTTCGCGCGCTCGGTTTGGCTTTGCAGACGGCAATCATTGGCTGGACGTTCACGGACATGATGACCCATCCTACCGTCAACGTTACGCCGCTCAAGCAACCTGGATCATGAAACGTTTGGCCAGATCAGTGGATGACATTATCAAGTCATCATCACGCCCTAAGATCATTATTATCCAAGGCGATCATGGGCCAGGTTCGGGGCTGGATTGGAATGACCCTTTGAACACAGATCACAATGAACGCTTTGGTATCTTCAACGCATGGTATGTTTCTACTGGGCGCCAGGTGCCACTCTACGAAGGCATGACATCGATGAATACTTTCCCCATGCTTTTTAACACCTTTTTTAATGCCCAACTGCCCCAATTGCCGGACAAACACTGGTTTGCGCGCATGCGAGAGCCCTACTTGTATTTCGAGGTGGAAAAGTGACGCCGATGAGATAGATTTGCCAAAAATCGGCTAGTCTAGGACCCCATCTCTTAGTGGAGGAATGATCGTGTTTGAAAAGAAAGATTTTATTGCTATAGACGATCACAGCGTGGAGGAATTGCGCGCTGTGCTCACACTCGCTCGCGAACAAAAGATCCTCACTCGACAACACAAGTTGCCCCACACTTTGCCGAACCGCACTTTGGCTTGTGTTTTTGCCAAGCCCAGCTTGCGCACGCGTGTGAGTTTCGAAATCGCCTTCCAGCAGCTGGGCGGCAATACCCTTTTTATCACCGACAAAGAAATTGGCATGGGAACTCGCGAATCGGTACACGATGTCGCTAAAGTTCTGAGCCGTTTTGTTGACGGCATCATGATCCGTTGGTTTAATCATCAGGAAGTGGTGGACTTGGCCAAGCACGCGACCGTGCCAGTGATCAACGGCTTAACCGATCTGAATCATCCATGCCAAGTGATGGCCGACATCATGACCGTCGAGGAACATTTGGGTTCCATTGACGGCAAAACGGTGGTTATGGTCGGCGACGGCAACAATCTCGCGGTCAGTTGGCTCAACGCTGCGATCAAGCTTCCCTTTAATTTCGTCTTGGCTTGTCCAGAAGGATATCTGCCCGATGAATCTGTCGTGCGCAAAGCCGAAGCTGCCGGCGCCTCGTTCATGATCACCCACGACCCCAAAGAAGCGGTCGAAGGTGCGCATGTCATTTATAGCGATGCCTTCTACAGCATGGGTCAAGAAGATGAGGCCATCAAACGCCGCAAAGATTTTGCGCCGTTCCAGATTTCTTCGGAATTGTTGTCGGCCGCCGACCCCAACCACATTGTGCTGCATTGCCTGCCGGCTCACCGTGGCGAAGAGATCACCGACGAAGTGATGGACGGCAAACATTCCGTAGTCTTTGACGAGGCTGAAAATCGGATGCACGCTCAACGCGCCATCTTGGCGAGCTTAGTGAAGTAGAATGTCATGAGCAGATGGAACGCGATCACAAAATCATGCAGTGAAGGCCCGGGCAGCGCCCTGGCCTTCGCCATGGTTCTCTGTGGCGTCCTGTTGGTTGCGTTCCTTGTGAGCTCGTGCGCCGTTATGGAGCCGCCACCGGGCGGCCCCACCGACACGATAAAGCCATTTCTGGTTGCCAGCTCTCCCGATTCGGCCACTCTCAATGTAGGTGCTATCGAAACCATCGAACTCACCTTTTCGGAGAAGATGGATCGGGTTTCAGCTGTCACCTGGCTGCACTTTTTCCCTGACCAGCGTATTCGCCAAACCAAATGGCACGGAGCAACCCGTGCCGAAATCATTCTGGAAAATCCGCTACCGCCCGACACTTTGATTGTGGTCGAAATTGCAGCAGGTATGCGCGACGCTCATCGTGTGACCAGTCGCTATGGCCGTCGCTTCCCCATTGCAACAGGTGGCTCCATACCGGTTGGCGAAATCAGCGGTGTTTTGATCATGGCCGATAGCGCTGTCACCAACGGGGTGGTGGAGTTGTTTGCGATTCCCCCCGACACCCTTGAATATTTCCAACAAAGCTTGTTACGACGTACGGAGACTGACAAAACAGGGTCATACACTTTTGACTGGTTGCCGGTGCCCGGTGGGCCGTGGTTGGTCCGCGCTTTCGTCGACCAAAACAGCGATTTACGCCCTGGCGAAAATGAAGCTCAGCGGCTGCTCCCGGACACCCTGCGTATAACAGCCTCTTCACCCAAAACAATCGCCGGCGTCACCACGCTATACGATGTCAAAACTCCAGGGCGACTGTTAGTGGCACCGTTTGATCGTCCCGATTTCAGCGGCCAGACCTTGGCCTGGACCATGAAGGTCACCGACGAAGACACCGGTTGGGTGCCCATTCCCGAAGCAAACGCTGTCTTTTCGACTCTCGACAGCACCATTGAATCGGCGGCCAACGAAGCGGGTCCCGGTTTGGTTCGCATGGTTTTGTTTGTTGACGTTGATGGAGATTCAACCTTCAGCAGCCTGCCCGATTCGCTTTTAGGAATTCATCTGGCGGCCGTGCCGGATTCGGCGCGAAGTGCTTCGGCCGACAGCATCAATACGTTTTTCCTGGAACCTTGGGTGATGCTCGACCGCATCGTAGTTTTGCCAGGCTTGAGCACACCAGTAGCTATTCCAGACACCAGTTACACCTTCACACCATGGAGCCCACCAGTGATCGTTGTTCCCGACAGCCTGCTCGCCAGCGCACCTGATTCAACCAGCACGGCAACTGACCTGTTGCCGATTGAGGAGTAGCGATCATGTCTGCCATTCCCTTTGTGAAAATGCATGGCGCTGGAAACGATTTTGTATTCATTGATCAGCATGACTTGCCTGACCACGCCATATTAAATCGTGAGCAGGTCGCGGCTATTTGCGATCGGCGTCTCGGCATCGGAAGCGACGGATTGATCATCATCGGCCCCGGTCGTGAAGGTGTCTCTGACTTTCGCATGAATTATTACAACGCAGACGGGGGCGAGGCCGACATGTGCGGCAATGGCGCTCGGTGCAGCGTCTCGTTTGCTCACGCCAAAAAAATGATTTCCGGCCGATGTGTATTTGATACTAAGGTGGGATTGCTGACGGGGTTGGTTCACGCCAGTGATGATATCACCGTCAGTTTGACCGGCTGGCAGGATTTAAATTTGGACGTCGATGTTTCTGGCAGCCCGTGGCAACAACACTGCACTTGCGACACAGGCGTCCCCCATCTGATTATGCCCGTGCCAGATATTGAAGACGTCGACTTGAATCGTTGGGGAAGCGAGTTCCGTCACCATCCGCAATTTGCGCCGGCAGGCGTAAATGTGAACTGGGTCCAACTCGACAGCAAAACCGGCGAGGTACTGCTGCGAACCTACGAACGTGGGGTCGAGGGAGAAACTCTGGCCTGCGGCACTGGTGCTTCGGCGGTAGCGGTGGTACTGTGCCAATTGGAACAAGTGCAAAGCCCGGTCAAGGTGCGCACACGCGGCGGCGACCTGTTGACAATAGCCGTCGATTTAAAAAAGGAAGAGCTCTGGTTACGCGGTCCGGCCGTGACCAGTTTCCACGGAACAATTTCACAGGAGCAAATCCGATGAGCGCAAAAACTTGGGATATGCCCGATGGCATCTATACCGCCCTGGTTACTCCCTTCAAAAATGATGAGATCGATCGCAAGGCATGGGAAGTCTTGGTCCAACGCCAAATCGATGGCGGCGTCTCCGGTGTGGTGCCGGTCGGATGCACGGGCGAAGCGGCAACTTTGACCAGCGATGAAAAAGAGTGGCTCGTGCGGACGGCAGTCGATTTGACTCGTGGCAAGTGCGCTGTGATCGCCGGATCCGGATCCAATTCCACCGCCGTCACCGTTGAACAAACCAAACAGGTCAAGGAATGGGGCGCCGATGCGGCCATGCTCATTTCACCCTATTACAATAAGCCGCAACAACAGGGTTTGTTGGCTCACTTTAGGCACGTGGCCCGCAGTGTCGACATTCCCATCGTGCTTTACAATGTGCCGGGTCGGACGGCAGTGAATATCTTGCCCGAGACCGCGGCCGAACTTTCGGCCGAACCCAACATCGTGGCCCTCAAAGAAGCGAGCGGCGATCTGGCTCAAATCGAAGAAGCCATCGCGCGGTGTGACCTAAAGGTGTTCAGCGGAGATGACGGCTTGAATTTTCAGGTATTTGGTTTAGGTGGCCACGGGGCCATCAGTGTGGTCAGTAATTTATTGCCTGGGGCGATGAGTCGATTCTGGCACGCTTGGGCCAAAGGCGACATCAATCAAGCCTGGCCCATGTCGCGGGCCTTTGATCCGGTGACCAACGCCTGTTTTGTTGAAGCCAATCCGGTGCCGGTAAAAGAAATGTTATCGATGGCCAACATCTGCCAGCGCGACCCTCGCTTGCCGTTGGTTCACGTCAATGAGCAAACGTTGACCACGCTGGTCCAGTTCTACGAAAGCACACTGCACGAACTGCTAGCGCGCGACCTGACGGGCACGGCGGCCACCTCATGATAGCAGTGGCTCTACACGGCGCGGAAGGGCGTATGGGGCGCTTGCTAGCCCCTATGATAGCCGAGTCCAAAGACTGCGAATTGGTCGGCTTGATCACGGAGCCCGGTCGTAAAATCCCCGCCGGAGAAGTGCACCCAAGCTTACCGGTTATTGGCCAAGATGAGATGGCCGCAAAATTACCGGCGAACTGCGTGGTCATTGATTTTAGCTTAGCCGTCGCTCTGGACGGTTTGCTAGTTGCCTGCGAAGAGTTGAATGCCGGCCTGGTCATTGGCACGACGGGATTCACTGACCAACAGCTGAAGAAACTGGCTTCGTACGGCCAGTCCCACGCCATTGTACGAGCCGCCAATTACAGCATTGGGATTCCGGCCATGCAGATGGTTCTGCAACTGCTAGCGCGTACTCTGCCCGCTGAATTTGACGCCGAACAAGTGGAGACTCACCACATCACTAAGATCGACAAACCCAGCGGCACTGCGGCTCACCTGGCCGAGACATGGGCCCAACATCGCGGCGGAAATATTGCTCCCACTCACAGCCAACGCTTGGGCGGTGTGATCGGCGAACACCGCTGGTCACTGAGCGACGCTGAGGAGACATTGGAGATCACGCACCGAGCGCATTCGCGAAAAGCATTTATGCGAGGTGTCTTGCCGTCCGTGCGTTTTGTGCAAAACGCCGAGGCAGGGCAGTACAATTTGACAGATGTCTTGCAGGGCCTGGCCGCTCGCAACTGACGAACCGCGGTGAATCGGATAGCCGACTGAATCGGATAGCAATTTGGGGGCGCAAAAAAAAGAGGGCATCATGTCGATGTGCCCTCTTTAAATTTTAGTAGCCGCTCGAAATTTGATAACGAGATTTTGATTCCGTTAAGAACCAAATTCGTTATTTTGTAGCGGCAGCAGCCACGCGGCCCTTCAGACGGGAGGCCCGCAATTTTGGCATCAGGCCTTTGCGCGCTTGGGTGTCGATGAGGCGGTACATTTCGGTAACAGCCTTTGCCTTGTCTTCTGGAGACATTGCCTCGATAGTGGAGCGGTAATCTCTATTCTTGGCGCGCATCATGGCGCGGTTCTGACGGTTGCGCTCGTTACGTTTCTTGGCATTGACCAAGCGCTTCTTACAACTTTTAGTGTGGGGCACGTCCCAATCCTTGCGTTAGATGCTAATCACAGTATCTCAGCGCGGAAAAATAGCAGGCTCGTCGGCGTAAGTCAAGTAAACAGAACCTGAGGAAAATAAACGCAAATGACCGATTCAACACCTGAAAACGCCGATAAGGAGCAACCGCACCCTCTGGCGGAGAAATTGGCGCTTTTGCCCGATGCGCCCGGCGTTTATCTGCATAAGAATAATGCTGGCAAGGTGATATATGTCGGCAAAGCGATCCGTCTTGACCAGCGGGTGCGTTCCTACTTCCAATCCGGTAGCGACAAAGATGACAAGACTTACGCACTGATGCGCAAAATCAATGACTTTGACTATATCGTAACCGATTCGGAAACAGATGCGCTGGTTCTGGAAAACCAGCTCATTAAGGAATACCGACCCCAATACAACGTCCGGCTGAAAGACGACAAACAGTACCCTTACCTGCGCATAACCATGCAGGAGGACTACCCTCGGGTGGAAGTCGTGCGGCACCTGGCCAAAGACGGGGCAAAATACTTTGGACCATTTACCGATGTGCGGGCCATGCGCGAAACCCTTAAATTCGCGGCCGGGGCTTTTCAAGTGCGCACTTGCCACCTTGACTTGCCTGAGCAAACAGTGGAGCGCCCATGTTTGGACTATCAGATAGGGCGGTGTTCCGCGCCCTGTGTCGACTTTGCCTCTCAGAAAAAGTACCGTGATCAAGCCGATAGCATGGTCCGGTTTATGTCTGGCGCGGAAACCGAAGTGATCAAAGACTTGCGGGCCCAGATGGATTCTTTGGCGACCAACTTGGAGTTTGAATCAGCGGCACGCATGCGCGATTTGGTGGCGCGGTTGGAGAAAACGACTCGCCGCGCGCGTCCGGTAGCTGGCTTTGATGGCGATGCCGACTTGGTTGGGCTCGTGCGTGAAGGGCGCGACGCCTCGGGTGTGATCATGCGGGTGCGCAACGGGCACATCATGACGACTCATCACTTTATTTTGAATGATAAACTTGAGCGCGACCTCGGCACCTTCATGTCACAATTGTTGCGCGAATATTATCCACGAGCGGGGGATATCCCAGGTGAAGTATTGCTTTCATGTGACGTTGAACAGCTTGAATCTT
>JBLIOK010000109.1:0-8172 GCA_047639735.1 Candidatus Krumholzibacteriia bacterium
GGATGGGCGTGATTCATAAAAACATGACGCCGAAGGAACAAGCGGGCAATGTCGAGCGAGTGAAACGGTCCGAATCGGGCATGATCACGAAGCCGATCACCCTCGGGCCTGATCGGTCAATCGAAGAAGCTTTGGCCTTGATGAGCAAGTATCGCATTAGCGGGGTGCCGATCACTGAAGGCAAAAAATTGGTAGGCATCTTGACCAATCGCGACCTGCGCTTTGTGGATGATACGAGCAGCGCGGTGCGCGACGTGATGACGAGCGAAAATTTGATCACCGTGCCCGAGGGAACAACCTTGGAAGAATCGGCGGCGATCCTGCACAAGCACCGCATCGAAAAATTGTTGGTTGTCAACGATGCCGGCGAATTGAGTGGATTGATCACGGTTAAAGATATTCAAAAGAAATTAGATTATCCGCACTCTTGTAAGGACAAAAAGGGACGCCTGCGCGTGGCCGCAGCAATTGGTGTCGGTCCCGATACGGCTGAACGCGCAGCTTACTTGGTGAAAAAGGGTGTCGACCTTCTGGTGATCGATACTGCCCACGGTCATAGCCGCAACGTGATTGAAATGGTGCGCACGCTCAAAGCCAAATACCCCGAAACCCAAATGATGGCCGGAAATATCGCTACCGGCGCGGCCGCTGAAGCCTTGATCGAGGCCGGCGCCGATGCGGTGAAGGTTGGTATCGGCCCAGGTTCGATTTGCACCACGCGGGTTGTCGCGGGGGTGGGAGTGCCACAAATAACAGCGATCATGGATGTGGTTGCCGTGGCGCGCAAGCACGGTGTGCCAGTGGTGGCTGACGGCGGCATTCGTTACAGCGGAGATGTGGCCAAAGCGATCGCGGTCGGTGCTGATTGCGCCATGATGGGTTCACTATTGGCTGGCACGGACGAGTCGCCAGGCGAAAAAGTTCTCTTTGAAGGCCGCGTCTACAAAACCTATCGCGGCATGGGGTCCTTGAGCGCAATGGAACAGGGAAGCAAAGATCGCTACTTCCAAGATAACATTTCTGAGGCAGAAAAATTGGTCCCCGAAGGCATTGAAGGGCGTGTGCCTTATAAAGGGGGCGCGCACGATGTGTTGTATCAAATGGTGGGTGGCTTGCGCAGCGGCATGGGATACTGCGGTTGCCAGACGATCGCCGAATTTCAAGAGCGCGCGGAGATGGTGCGGTCCACGAGCGCTGGCATGGCCGAGAGTCACCCTCATGATGTGCAGATAACTAAAGAGGCGCCCAACTACGGGAAAAGAAGTTAATCAATCCTCCCAAGTGGTCTTGCCGCCACCGATATGATTTCTAGTGGTCGTTTATTCAGTTCGAACAATACTAACCACAGGTAACGGACTTCCAACAAGGATAGATGCGAATGGTTGACTATGGAAAAATGTCATTGCAGAAGCACTTAGAAACTGGTGGCAAATGGGAAATCAAATCAAAATTTGAACTCAAGACCCAAGACGATCTTGCGGTGGCTTACACTCCGGGTGTGGCCTCGGTATGCACGCGCATCAGCGAGCATCCAGAAGAAGTTTACAACTTGACGATGAAAGGCCAGTCGGTGGCGATCATCTCGGATGGCTCGGCTGTCTTGGGCCTGGGCAATATCGGACCTGAAGCGGCTTTGCCGGTGATGGAGGGCAAGGCCATCTTGTTCAAAGAGTTTGCTAACCTGGATGGGGTTCCTCTCGTTGTGGACAGCCAATCCAGCGCAGAAATTATCAACCTGGTCAAGTTGGTGGCGCCAACTTTTGGTGGCGTCAATCTCGAAGATATCGCCGCTCCCAAGTGTTTTGAAATAGAGAACGCCTTGCAAGATCTTGGGATCCCTGTCTTCCACGACGACCAACATGGCACGGCCATCGTTCTGCTAGCGGCTCTTATCAATTCCTGCCGGGTACTGGATAAGAAAATTGAAGATATTAAAGTTGTCATCAATGGCGCTGGTGCCGCCGGGACGGCGATCGCCAGGCTATTGCGTTGTGTTGCCCAGGACCCCAACGTTTGCATTCCCGTACGTTCGGTCATTGTCTGCGACTCAAAGGGCATTATTTCTGCCGACCGCGACAATTTGAACGATTACAAAAAAGAACTTCTCAACTACACCAATCACAACGGCCTGTCGGGCTCGCTCCAGGATGCTTTGCAAGGGGCCGATGTTTTCATCGGAGTTTCAAAGGGCAACCTGTTGAATGCTGATGACATCAAATCGATGGCCGAAGACTGCATCATCCTGGCCATGGCCAACCCGACGCCAGAAATCATGCCGGACATCGCTTTGGCTGCCGGCGCCGCGATCGTGGGCACCGGCCGCAGCGATTTCCCCAATCAGGTGAACAACGTTTTGGTTTTCCCGGGAATATTTCGCGGCGCTCTTGATGCAAAGGCGAAAAGGATCACGCCGGCGATGAAAATCGCCGCAGCCTATGCGCTTGCCGGTGCAACGGGTGAAATTTCTCGTGATCGTATATTGCCGGATGCTTTGGACCGATCAGTCGCTGGGGTTGTGGCGGCTGCGGTGAAAGAGGAGGCCTTGAAGGGCTGAAGCGTCAACCATTACGACGACCAGTGTGGGAATAAATAACCAAGGATAGTGGCTCGTTCTAACAGTTCGAGGCCGTTGGCGACTCAAAAGGCGCGGGTAATCTTGTACCACGGGGCGTTTGCCTCGTCGTCGGACTTTTTTGGGGCATTCACCTAAAGGAGCTGGGAGATGGGAAATGACCGGTTTGATTGAACCGGCGCACCCTACCGCTTTTTGGTTATGGCCGCTATGGAAAATGGATGCGGTTTGGGGTATTGTGATAGTTGATTGACTCCTCCCATTTGCCAAAGGATGACCCAAGTGGTCTCGTCTACTGAAACAGCCTTGATCAACGGGCGGCCGCTCAAATACCGCATCCGGCGGAGCAAGCGTGCGCGTCGCGTGCGCGTGCAAATCTGTCGCACCGATGGAGTGATGGTGATCTTGCCGATGCGCACTTCCAAAGAAGTCATGACGAGCTTGCTCGCCGACTGGGGCGACTGGATGGACAACAAGGCAGACGAACTGGGGGTTCGCCTGGGGCCGCAAATCAAACAATACGCATCGGGCAGCACGCTGAATATCTTGGGCCAACCCTATGTCATCGAGGTGGGCGAATTAGCGAGAGGCAAAAAGCGTTCAAAAGTAGAGCGCGTTGGGGATCAGATCTTGATGCATCTCAATCCGAACGATGTTTTTGACACACGCCCGGTGCTGGAAAAGTATTTGCGCAAAGTGGCGCGGAATGACCTGACAACGCGCACCGAATACTGGGCCGACCGCTTGGACTTGCATCCGCAGAAAATCATCGTTGGCGAACGCACTAGCCGTTGGGGCAGTTGTTCGCGCAGCGGCACAATCAGCTATTGTTACCGGCTGGTCATGGCGCCCGCCCACGTGGTCGATGCTGTGGTGGCCCACGAGTTGTGCCATCTGCGCCATATGAATCATGGCAAAGGGTTTTACAAGCTGCTGGATAAGGTGTGTCCCTGGCGGCAAGAAGCAGATACTTGGTTAAAAGTTAATCAGGACGATTTGTTGTTCTAAATGCCGCAATCACCGTTCTCTGTTGGCGGTGTGATCGGTGGGAGTTTCATGGCGCCTAGAGTTTTCCAGAACAATCGGATCACTAAAATGTTTGGCACCGAACTGCCAATCATTCAAGGCGGCATGGTGCACAATAGCGGTGCCAAGCTAGCGGCAGCAGTCTCGGAAGCCGGCGGTCTTGGCCTTATAGGTGCAGGCAGTATGCGTCCCGCCCTTTTTGCTGAACACATCAACAAGGCTCGGCAGTTGACTAAGCGACCGTTCGGTGTGAACATCCCGCTTCTGTACGATCACAGCGCGGAATGTGTGGAAGTAGCGTTGGCCGAAGGCGTGAAAATCTTCTTCACCTCGGCGGGTTCCCCTAAAAAGGTCGCGGCGGCATTGAGTGATGAGAAGTTCACTTTTGTGCACGTCGTTTCGAGCCCAACTTTGGCCCGCAAATGTGAAGACGCTGGCTGCGACGCCATCGTATGTGAAGGCTTTGAAGCCGGCGGTCACAACGGCCGCGATGAAATCACGACGATGGTTTTGGTACCCGAATGCACCGCAGCGGTCAGCATTCCGGTAATCGCCGCTGGGGGAATTGCCACGGGCGCCCAAATGGCAGCCGCACTGGCTCTCGGCGCCGAGGCCGTTCAGCTGGGGAGTCGATTTGCAGCGAGTGTTGAGTCGTCGGGCCACGCCAAATTTAAGCAAGCTGTGGTCGACGCTGACGCGAGGGCTACTCGGTTAGTCCTCAAAAAACATGTGCCAGTGCGCATGCTTAAGAACGCTTTTCGCGACCGGATCACCGCCATGGAAGACGAATGTGCTACTGTGGCCGAATTGAAAGCAGAGCTCGGCACCGGTCGTGCACGACGCGGTATGGCCGAAGGTGATTTGGACGAAGGCGAATTGGAAATCGGACAAGTTTCGGGCCTGATCAACGAGGTTTTGCCCGTGGCCACCATTGTGGCCAATATCATGGCAGAATATCAGGCCACCGTAGCGCGGTTGCAAAGTAACTGAGTAAAAGAGGAGAACGTCTTGAACCAAACAGCAGACACACCAGGCGATAAAGTCTCGGTGTGGAATTCATTCCCCAGCTCGTTTTGGATCGCCAATGTGATGGAGATCTTCGAGCGCATGGGCTGGTACGGGTTTTATGCCGTCAGCAGCCTCTACTTAACTGGCCCCGTTGCCGATGGCGGACTGGGCTTTAGCAGTGATGACCGCGGTGTCATTCAGGGTTTGGCGACGTTCTTTCTCTACCTCTTTCCAGCCGTATTTGGAGCCTTGGCCGATAGGTATGGCTATCGGCGTATGTTCATCGCCGCCACCTCGGTGATGGTGCCGGGCTACCTGTTGCTAAGCCTGCCAGAAACCTTCTGGGCTTTCCTCGGCGTCTACTTCCTGGTGGCCGTGGGCCATGGCATGTTCAAGCCGGTCGTGATCTCGACGGTCACCAAAGCAACCACCGAAAAAACGGGCAGCATGGGCTTCGGAATCTTCTACATGATGGTCAACATCGGTGGATTTTTTGGCCCCATCGTCGCCGGTTTCGTGCGTGGCTGGGATTGGAACTATGTCTTCTACGCCTCGGCAGGTTGGAGCCTGATGGTGGGTATTGTGGCGCTCATCTTTTACAAAGAACCGCCGCGGGATGACGCCACCGAGTCAAGCCGGTCTCTGAGCGATGTCTTCGCTGGCATGATCGAAGTGGTGGGCAACGGTCGCTTTTTCTTACTCGTTGTTGGTGTTCTGACGACCTTGGTGATGGGCAGCAAGTGGCTAGAGTTTTCCCTCGTCCTACCAGCGACCGGCGTTTGGATCGCCTTCAACTTTTTGTGGGACTTTCTGACACGCCTCGGTGGGGATCCCACTGGCAAGCCTTGGTTCATGCAACCCATGCGGGTCGGTGAAGGTCGTTACCTCACTTTCTTGCTCCTGATGTCTGGTTTTTGGACCAGCTTTAACCAGATCTTCATGACCTTGCCAGAATACATCCGAGACTACACCAGCACGGCGGATCTCATCCGCAGTTTGGGGCCATTGGCCGGTTCGGTTGCCAGCCTGGGCACCAAAATGGGGTTCGATACGAGCAGCTGGGCCAAGCTGTATCTCGATCACGGGGAAGTGAAGCCCGAGCATCTGATCAACCTCAATGCGGCGGGAATTATTTTCGGGCAAGTGGGCATCAGTTATCTGTCGCGCAAGTTGCCTGCCTTGACCACAATGATCCTGGGCACGCTCATAACGGTGGTGAGCCTTGCCATGTTCTACTACGGCCAAGCGGGTTGGGTCATCGTCATCGCCGTCTTGATATTCTCGGTGGGTGAGATGTTAGCCAGCCCCAAGTCCAAGGAATACGCCGGACGCATCGCACCGCCGGAAAAGGTGGGCATGTACATGGGGTATTTTTATTGGAGCGTAGCATTGGGCAATCTTTTTGGCGGCCTTTTGAGCGGCGAGTCTTACCAATACTTCGGTCCTGAAGGTATCGATCAGCCGGGAACGATGTGGCTCATGTTTGCGGGCCTCGCTTTGGTCTCGGCCATTATGCTTGGTATCTATGACCGCTGGGTTAAACGCAATCCGGCTAATTGATGTCACCACGACGTCAAAATATTCTAGAATCAACCGTGGAGCGCAGCCATTTGGCTGCGCTCTTGGCGTCGGTCTGCCCTTCTCATCATATCGATCTTGTGGGTGCTGTCTCTTTGCCGTGTGAGCAACCTCATCGCGGTCGGTGGCGGGAGTGGTTAGAGGCCGGTCATCACGCGGATCTTGAATACGTTACTCGGGATCCCGCGGCTCGTGAAGATCCGTTGGTCAAAAATCCGTGGGCGCGCTCCGTGTTGATCTTTGCTCAGCGATACGCCGAAGGGTGGGACCAAGAAGAACCGTCTTTGACCGCAGACGCGCCCTGGATTGAGCGTGTTGCAAAATATGCTCGGGGTGCAGACTACCACGATGTTTTTTTGCGCGATATTAAGCAAGTCGTCAAGCATTTGACCGTAGAAATTCCTGACTTCACCGCTTTTGCGGCGACCGACACGGGGCCTTACCTGGAAAGGGAATATGCCTGGTTGGCCGGATTGGGTTTCATGGGGAAAAATTCGTGTTTGATTCACGAACGATTGGGGTCGGGGTTGTTCCTTGGCGTGGCGCTCACGAACCTCAATATCGACGGCTTGCCAAGTGGCCATACGCCACAACCAGAGCCGCTTTACGCTGTGGTGCCTCGACGTCGCCGCACCGCGACAAAAGTATTGGCCAACCTCTGCGGCAGCTGCACCGCCTGCATTGACGCCTGCCCAACGGATGCCTTGTTGAAAGGCGGGGGGTTGGATGCGCGCAGTTGCATTTCAACCTGGACGATTGAATGGCAGGGCCAGGCTCCACTCGAGCGTCAAGCCGAGCAGGGTGGCTTGCTCTTTGGTTGCGACATTTGCCAGGCGGTTTGCCCTTGGAATCACCGCGCGATCGAGCGCGCCGACGGGCCAGCGGTTCGTTCCGAATATTCGCCAAAGCCTGAGTATGAGCAGCTGGATCTCACCGACCTGGCCGCGATTAGCGACGAAGAATTTCGGAAGATATTCCGCAAAACACCTATGTGGCGCGCCCACCCGGCGGGCATGAGGCGCAACGCTCAAGTTGTCCTCAAAAATCTCGACGACTGAGATTACTCGCTACCCCAGTTATCATCCACATGGCTAACTGTTACCCACGTTGTGATGCCACCGCGCACAAACCACTCGCCACGAATTTCCATCATGCGCGGTTGGGTGATCGCCACTAGGTCGTTCAATATCGTGTTCGTCACCGCTTCGTGAAATGCGCCCTCATTGCGGTAGGACCAGAGATACATTTTTAGCGATTTCAGCTCAACGCATTTCTCATTGGGCACGTAGGTGATCCGAAATTTGGCAAAATCTGGCTGCCCGGTCATAGGGCAGAGGCAGGTGAATTCGGGGCAATCAAATTCGATTTCATAGTCGCGTTCGGGGTTAGGATTTTCGAACGCTTCAAGGTCTTTGCTCGGCTGGCTTCCCATGGTGGTTCTTTCGGTAGAGGCCAAATGTGATGTGTTGAGGTAAAATAATATGCTCAACGACAAAAACCAGTATCTATTCGCGATTTAGGGCCAATTTTACGAAAACACCTCGCTTGGCCCTGATAACAAAAATATTGGCAAAAATCTGGTCAAAAGGCTAGTTTTAAACTCACTTCACCGGTTCTTGAGGGTCGGTTTGGATAGTGGTGCCCCTGCAGAAACGGGGTCCCTTTTATGGTGGCTAACGGAATTTGCTCCCGTGGCTGCGCAACTGCTGAGGTATTTAATGGCGGCGTCCGAAAATATTTTGTTGGACCGGAATGAAAATCGATTTGGCCCGGCTCCCGCTTGCCTAGATGTATTGCGCAATGCCGATTCGACTTTGCTGTCTCAATACACCCGCGCCTTTCAACAAGGAAACTATTCGGACTTGTCGGTTCGTCTGGGTGAGATGCACGGTGTCGATGAGAAGCGTATTATCCTTGGCTACGGCTGCGAAGATATTTTGAAAGAAGCGGTTCATTATTTTCTAAAACCCGGACGCACTATTTTGATC
>JBLIOK010000110.1:0-8162 GCA_047639735.1 Candidatus Krumholzibacteriia bacterium
GGCTAAGGATGTTCTCATTGGTGAACACCATGTATTGGTCCAAGTTGTCCATAAAGGGCTGAGGGTATCCCTCGCCCGGCACTTTAAATCCACCACTGACAGCGACATTTCGCGTCATGTTAAAATTGAGTTTGTGCCTCGGCGTGAAATTCCAAGTCCATTTCAGCAAGCCGTTCCAGTTGTTTTGTTGGCGCGGCGCCCAAAATTTCTCCTTGTAGACTGGCGACTGCAATCGGTTTTGGCGGCTATAGATCGGCAGGTAGCCGTCGCGCATATCGACCGAAGCGCTGGCCAGAACGTATTGCGTACCCGGCAATTTGATGCCAATAGCTCGCAACCCAGCACTGATGGGATCAGGCCCCGACATCGAAGCCTTAATAATGTCAATGTTTTGCGGCTCGTCGAACTTCGTAAAATCGCGCCAATCGATAAAATCGTTCTTGGGTGCCCGGTGGGCAGCGTAGTCGCGCTTGAAGCTGAAGTTTCCTGCGAGGCGGTCTCCACCTTCTTTTGTCGATACATTCACAACGCCGCTTACCGCTTGGCCGTATTCGGCATTGAACCCGCCGGTCAGCACTTCAATTTCATTGATAATGGAAGGGTCGATGTTGTAGCCATAGCCACCACCGGCCAAAGGGTCGTTCACGTTAAGACCATCGACCACAAACATGGTATCGTCCGAACGGCCGCCGCGAATGTGAATCTCGTTGTCTTGCATGGTCACACCAGGCTGCATGGCAATCATGTCGACGACGTTGTCCAAAGCCATCGCTTCCATGGTTTTGGAGGTCAAAAAATGCGCGCTACCTGTACGTTCGACTTCGATCAATGCGCGCTCGGCGCCAATGATCAAAGGGTCGGCCAAGATCGCTTGCACATCCAAATGGAAATTAAGATCGATGATTTCACCCGCGTGTAAAGTCACCGTTTGTTCACCTAGGCCGTAACTGATGTAGCTGGCTTTAATCGTGTAAGTACCGGGCTGCAAGCCACGCATGATATAGAAGCCGTCAGTAAATGCCATCGTTCCGACGTTGGAGCCAGAAATATAAACATTCGTATAGGGCATGGATTCTTTAGACTCTGCGTCAAAGATGCGGCCCTTTATGGTTCCTGGCGCAACCGGTTCGGCTTTCGCGCGGGCGGTAGCCTGCGCACTTACCTGAGCGCTGTTGAACAACAACGCCAATCCCAAGATGAGACATCCAAAGCGCTTCATCACGGAGCACTGACCCCCATTTCAACATCGAGTATGTAGTCGAGTGCGGTGATCACTTCGGTGCGATTAAAGAACTCGATTTGGATACTGATGCCAACAAATGTGGCGAGCGGGTCATCCGTACGCAACGGGCGTCGGGCAGCTACGATAGGATCAAAGGGTTCATTGCGTGGCGTATAACAACCCAAACAATATTCCATTTGATACAGCCCTTCGGTGCCGGCCAACAGCCTCAAACCAATTCCACGTGCCGAAGAAGCCGTCGAGGTCAAGGCTGGCAATCCTGCCACGAGACCCAATGCCATTTTACCAGCCGGCAACGACAACGCCGGGGCTGGGCTTCCCGTTGGATTAAGGCCCATTGTGTTTTGCCGGAATGCGGCCGAAATCCCGCTGGTTGAGCCCGTAATGGCCTTGGAAATCAATAACAGTCGGCCAGGCGCTGAGCCGTCCGCGGGATCAAGGTACGACTCCATCGCCGCATCGCGCGCCGTAGCTGCCTTCAATAAATCGCTGGTCACGCCGCCATCAGCCCACATAACTGCTTCGAATTTTCGCATGCTCTCCAAGAGCACAAAGTTGTTGTCCGGATAACCCAGCCAAAAGTCGTACAAGTCCCAATTGCCGGGACCATATCGCCCATCCAAATATTCATTGTACAGGGCACGGCCAATGCTGCTGGAGTTGTCTCGTATGAAGAGGACACTGCTGCTCGGAGCACGCACTTCCCAAGTGTAGGCCAGCTCGACTGTAGAATTACTTTCGTCAGACGTCTTGACGCGGAAGGTGGTGATTCCCGGTGGGACATTGTTTACGAACACTTCAAATTCACGCACTTCATCGCTATTTGGGTAAGGTGCTCGCACCCATGTGGTCAACGGATCGGCCAACGGGTCGTCAATATCGTAGGTTTCAGTCGGTTCAATAGCCGCGACGGTATAATCGTAAAAATCGTCCATCGTTTCGGAACCGTCGAGATCCAGGGCAAACATGCGAAAGTTCGTGGCGCCCCAATTCCAGAAAGTGGTGTCTGGGGTCGCCCCACTGGTGTCGATTTCGCGCTGCATATTTACCAACGGGTCGAAATCGGACTGGAAGTTCATAGCTGGCGGAAAATTCTTCAACGGCACGAATTGCACAAACGTATCGCTCAAGGCGCCCCGATCATCTTGGCAGACAATGAGGAAGGTGGCCTCAGCGTTGCCTTGATCATCGGTGGTGAAGGTCATCGTCGTATCGGTGCTTGTGGTCGTGTCCCATGGCGCATCAACGGACGCTTCGAGCCGAATGGAGATAAAATATCGTTGAACCCAACCGTCGGTATCGGACCCAAACCAGCTGAATGTGCGCTGGAAATAGCTGGTGGAGTTCAGGTCACTGCCGTCTATCGAGGAGATAGACATTTTCACAACCGGTGGCCTGTTCGCAACCGAATCCGGATCAAACGGATCGTTAGGAGTGCAACCCGCGCTCCATAATAAAGCCAAGATTAAAAATGTGATCGCTAGCGCGGGCAACAAAACAACCGCGCTGCCTGTAAGCCTGCCTGGTGTTTTTTTGAGTACTGTTCTCATTTTATAATCACCAGCTTCCCACGTTGGATTTCGCCAGTATCGCTGTTCTTTACCACGTATATGTACAATCCTGTGGCGATAACGCGATCAAAATTGCTCAAAAGATTCCAGCTGTGCTGGCCGTTACCGGGTTCATCGTGCTCAATGGTTTTAACAAGTTCGCCGACCACGTTGAACACTTGAACAACACACTTCGCTGGCAGCCCTGTGAACCAAATTTTGCGACTAAGTTCTTGTTCTCCAAGGCGCCCATCGAACAGAGACCCCGCCCGATAAGGGTTGGGATAAACGCCGATTGTCCCTTCTGAGCTCGACTGAAAAGGAGCCGAACCAGGGTACACAAGTTCGCTGTTTTCATTAAAGCCGCTGCGGAATTCGGGCAAGCCCTCTTCTTGATCAGGGGCGCTGAAAGAGATTACCGAGTACCAATAAGGGAACCCGTCCAACAGGTTGGTGTCGGTATATTCACGTTCACCGAATGAGTTGAGAGGCGGCAAGCCTGTGTCGAACCCGATGCCATCGATCTTGTCGAATTCCCCGACCAAGGTCGCGACGTCTTCCGGATTGCCGGTAATGCTTTGACCTTGGAAGCGAAAGATCCGGTAACCTTGGAAATCCTCGCGACCGGTCACCTCGCTGATGTGATGTTCCGGTGACCTTGCGCCATCATCTTTAGGCAGAACTTCCCCCGCGCTATCGAGCGAATCGCCGGGAGCCCAACGCAATATAATGGAGTCGCTTTCGTAAGCAAAATTCAAACGCGGCGATGGCGGGCCACCCAAAATCGTGAACCCATCGTCATAGGCCTTTTGGGCCACACCACTGTTTGCAATCAACCCGAGGGAATCAAAACCAGCCACAAATGCGAACGTCGCTTTTAAGCTGTCTTGGGCTGCTAAGACCTTGAATGGGCCGGTGGCGAGCATTCCACTGCGGTTAGAAATGGCACCGTAGTCCACGCCGTCGATCTCGCCGACGGCGAAGTTTCCGTTAGCCATAGTTTGGTATTTACCAGGCAAATAGCTGCCCAACTCGTCAGGATTCTCATAGTCGGAATCTTGATTAGGTTCGTTCCGAAAGGTCCACGAATTGTAGGACACCGGCGGCGTGCCGACTTCCGGTTCCACAGCAGGCACCGTACCCAACAAACGCGTGCCAATCCAGCTGGTGGCCAAACCCTCATCGCCATCGGCGTCGTGCTCAGACATCATCCAGATTCGGTTATCCCCAGCAACAGAGTACTCTTCGGGCACCCATTCTTTCGGGCCCCAACCGCCGTTGACATCGTCATAGTAGTCCCAGCGTTCATCCGCTTGGGGGTCATACGGATTTCTCAATTCCGTATTCCCGACGGTGGTGTCTGTCCAAATTCCGACGTAAAGATCGGTCAGAACGTCATTGGTATCATTAATAATGGTGTAGTCCAAAATCACAAAGTCGTCGGCAAATGGGCTTGACCACGCCAGGGCTCGTAGAATCACCTTGATACCAATGGGCGTATGGCTTGTTGCATCGTCGCGGTTGTCGTTAAAAGCAAATTCGAAGTGCTGTGTCGCCAAAGCCCGGCTGTTAAATTCAAAACCGCCGGCCGGGTCGAAGTTTTGCAGATTCGTCCAGAGCTTGGTCTCGAAGATGGTTTCAGGCAGATCGTTGAACTCGCGAGACTGGTCACCCTCTTGCTGATTGGAGGCGTCCTGGGCACCGGTTGAAACCAAAGTGTCGCCAGCGGCCGTCACGGCCCCTACCCACAAGCCGCCTTTAAAAAGGTGTTCTACGTTGCTATTGAGTGGGTATTCAGCCGACGGCATATTGGGCTCGCTCAAGGAGTGACCAAAATAACCCAAGTTGGTCACGTAGAGCCCAAGCAAACCGGCGTCGGTGAACTTGTCGATTTCGGGTCGGCCGTAGGCGCTATTTTGCCCGGCCAAAAGCAACACACTGGCTGCTATAGTCATCTTTAAAAGTGGCAAGACGGACTTCAAACCCACTTCACTTTCACAAGAGGCGAAAAGTGGGACCACCAATTCAAATGGGCGGTCCGGACGCGTATTCAAGGCTGTAGTCAGGGGGATGTAATTTAGCCTGCGGAAGGGCCATATGTCAATCTGGGATTGATATTTGACGGGTAAATGTGGCACCATGACCTGCGGTTTTAGGCTAACGACACATTCATCGGACAATCAATCATGTTTGGGCACTCGTTGAAGACATCCATTTCCCTAAACGCCCCCTTTTGGCGGTGTGCTGAGGTCTTTGCCCAAGCTGAATGCGCATTCCTCTTGGACAGCGGTATGGAATCGGGTCGCGCGGGGCGCTATTCCTATTTGGGAGGCAACCCTGCGGCACTGATCAGGGGCTGGCGCACCAGCGATAACAACAACACAATGCGGCTGGAAATCCAGACGTGGTGCGATCCGGACGGAAGAGTCTATCGCGAGCCAAAAGTACGCCAATTCGTTGCCGAACCATTCGAAGCCTTGCGTGAGATCCAAGCAGAGTACCGCCTTTCCGCGCCCGAAGCTAACGCGCCATTCAGCGCCGGCTTAGTCGGTTATTTTGGGTATGAAACTGCCCACGCAATTGAATCGCTGCCAGACACCGGTCAAGATGATCTGCAATTGCCAGATTTTGCCTTCATGGTGATCGATGAAGTGCTGGTCTTTGACCACCATACCGAGCAAGCCACACTCCATGTCAAAGGACGAGGCCCAGACGCCAAGACAATTGCCGAATCCCGAGCGCAGTGGTGGCGCAACGGACTTGCGAAACCAAAGCTCAGTGAGGCAAAACTTGGTAACATCCGCACTGACTCAAGGGTGCGAGCTCATTTCACTCGGCAGCAATACATGGCGGCTGTCGACCGATGCCGCGAACACATCTTGGCCGGCGATGTCTTTGAAGTGTGCCTCACTCACCGGCTAGAAATGGATTTTGCGGGCAGTGCCTGGGAGCTCTTCATGTCGTTGCGAAAAATCAATCCAGCACCGTTTGCTTCGTACCTGCAATTCCCTGATTTTAAAGTAGTTAGCGCTTCTCCGGAGAGCTTCCTGAACCTCGACACACAGCACAACGTCGAAAGCAGACCTATCAAAGGCACCCGGCCACGAGCGAGAGATAAAAGCGAAGATGCGGCGATCATTGAAGAACTGCGCAGCGCCGAAAAGGACCGCGCCGAAAACATCATGATCGTCGATTTGGTGCGCAACGATTTGGGAAGAGTGTGCGAAATCGGCAGTGTCCGCGTGCCCGAAATGTTAACGGTCGAAACCTATGCGACAGTGCATCAGCTTGTTTCTACGGTGCAGGGAAAACTGAAGTCTGAATTCGACGCCTTTGATTTGGTTCGTGCCTGTTTTCCCGGTGGCTCGATGACCGGCGCGCCGAAAATTGAAGCGATGAAAATCATTGATAGCATTGAGCCGGTAAAGCGCGGAGTATACAGTGGTGCCATCGGGTTCATTGATCACTCTGGAGCGATGGATTTAGGCATGGTGATCCGCACAATCATTTGCCGCGACGGCGTTGCCACTTTCGGAGTCGGTGGGGCCATCGTTTCTGACAGCGACCCAGGCGCCGAATACGACGAAACGATGGACAAAGCGCGCGCCCTGATTGCCGCCATCGAAAGCCTGAATCAAGACCACGCAAATCGAGGAGAAAACTGATGGCTTATATCGCCTATCCTGACCCCAAGTCGATTCCGACAACGGATCAAGTGGCGGACCACGACAACATCTTGCAGATTCACGGTGTCCACAGCGCTATGATCAAGGTGCACTACGATATGTATCGCCAGTTGATGTACAGTCAGGGGCCTCTTTCTCGCAAACAAAGAGAAATGATAGGCGTCGTTGTTTCAGCGCGAAATGCCTGCCACTACTGAATTGTGCATCACGGGGCGGGCCTCCGTAGATTATTGTCAGCAGCTAAGTTAAGCGAAACTGAACAAGATTTGTTGCTCAAAGCATTAGAGACTGATCACACCAACGTTAGCCTCGCCCCATTGGACAGCGCAATCCTGGACTATGCCGTTAAATTGACAGCCACGCCCAAGGAAATGACCGCGGCGGATGTGGACGAATTGCGGGACAACGGGCTAAATGATCGAGGAATCCACGACGTTTGTGCGATCACGGCCTACTTCAATTTCGTTAACCGTATGGCTGACGGCTTGGGCGTGGAGCTCGAGAGCTAGAATTCTCAAGGGAGCTAGAATCCTCAAGGGAGCTAGATTTGTACCTTGTGCACCTTTTGGCAGCGTGGGCACTTGGCGCCAGGCGAAGCGAAGTCAGGCGGAATCTTCAACACCGTGCCACAGTCGCATGGGATCCGTTGATAGCCATCTTGTTTGTAAAAGAAGTCATCGACTTGGCGGGCTTGGGTACGTTGACTCGCTGCCGCTGCCGGCTCGCGCTGAGGCTGCGTTTTTTCGGCCGTTTGATCAGCCAAAGCAGAAGCCGGTATCACTCCCTTGCGGGCATTCGTTACCTGACGAAAACTGGCGTCGTAGTCAGCAAAATTTCCGCCACCCATACTGCGCAAGATTTTAATCCGCTGATCAATTGGCGGATGGGTACTGGTCCCATTGGCGGCCATGCCCTTGGCGCGCTTCAGGGGATTGATAATGTACATCGGCGCCGTGGCGCTGGTGGCACCGCCTAATTTTTGCGGCGCACGGCTAATTTTCTCCAGCGCGCTGGCCAGCCCTTCAGGGTAACGCGTGAATGTCGCAGCTGAAGCATCGGCCAGATATTCCCGTTTGCGACTAACTGCAAAATAAATCAACTGGGCCAAGATGGGCGCCAAGATCATCAACAAAATGGCCACAATGGCAATCACATTGGAGCTGTCACCACCGCCATCTCGGCGGCTACGGCTGCGGCCACCGCCAAACCACATGCTGCGCAATCCGACCTCCGAGAGGATCACGATCGCTCCGGCTAGCACGCCCGCAAAAAGCATCAATTGGATGTCTCGGTTGCGAATATGAGCGATTTCATGGGCGATCACGCCTTGCAACTCATCTCGGGAAAGCGTGTGCAAGAGGCCGCTCGTTACCGCCACCGAAGCATTTTCGGCACGACGCCCGGTAGCGAAGGCGTTGGGAGCGTGGTCATCGATCACGTAGATCGCGGGCATCTTGGGCAAGCCCGCGGCGATGGTCATTTCCTCGACAACATTGAACAATATGGGCAGGTCGGCTTTTTCAACGCGCTTAGCCCCGGCGACCGAAAGCATCACATGATCACCCTGAAACCAGGCGGTCAAAGTCATCACGCCCCAAACAATCAGGGCGATGGCCAAACCAACCACTCCGCCACCTTCGCCTACAAAGAATTCGCCACCAAACCAGCCGAGGGCGGCCAGCA
>JBLIOK010000111.1:0-8105 GCA_047639735.1 Candidatus Krumholzibacteriia bacterium
AGTCTTGATCGATTGGACGCCGCCCAAGAAGAAATTGGCTACGGTCAAATATCAGGGGCAGTGGGAACCTTGGCTCATCTCGATCCTGATGTGGAGTCAGAAACGATGAAGCGTTTAGGGTTGAAGGTGGCCGAGGCCTCGACTCAAGTGATTCAGCGCGATCGACATGCGAATTGGCTTCAAGTCGTAGCGACGTTGGGCGCGACGATCGAACAGATGGCAGTCGAAATCCGAAATCTTCAGCGCACTGATGTGCACGAAGTCGAAGAAAGTTTTGGCAAAGGCCAAAAAGGCAGCAGCGCGATGCCGCACAAAAAGAATCCCATAGTCTCAGAAAAATTGACGGGGATGGCCCGCTTGCTGCGCGGCTATGCCCACACCGCCCTTGAGAATGTCGCGTTGTGGCACGAGCGCGATATCAGCCACTCTTCGGTGGAGCGCATTATTTTCCCTGATGCCTGCCACACTTTGCACCACATGCTCACGAAGATGGCATGGCTGGTAGACGGTCTGGTGGTCTACCCTGAAAACATGATCCACAACATGGAAAAAGTGCGCGGCATGTATTTCAGCCAACCTGTTTTGTTGGCGTTGACTGACCAAGGTGTCAGTCGTGAAGTGGCTTACAGTTGGGTGCAGGAATGCGCCATGCGGGTGTGGGATGAAAACATTCCTCTGCGCGAATCGTTGAATCAAGACGACCAGATTGTTAGCCACCTGGACCAAGCAACTTTGGATCGATGCTTCGATTTGAATCATCAACTGCGCAACGTGCCGCATATTTTTGAACGCACATTGGCCTTGAAAACCTGGTGAATGAAGGCTCTGCCTAAGGAGACATTTTGTCCTCTCATGACGTGAGTTTTGACCCTATTGTTGTTGGCGATTACGACGATGGTGGCCTCAGCCGGTATTTGCGCGAGCATGGATTAACGCTTGCCCCTAGTGAAGCGCGCAAAGTGGCAACACTTTTAGGGCGCGACCCTACCCTGACCGAAATGACTCTTTTCGACACCATGTGGAGCGAACACTGCAGCTATAAAAGCAGTCGCCCACATTTGAAAGAACACCTGCCGACGACCGGTAAAAATGTGGTGGTCGGTCCTGTCGAAGATGCGGGCGTGGTGGACTTTGGCGAGATAGACGGTAAAAAGTACGGCATCATCTTCGCTCATGAGAGTCACAATCATCCCAGTCAAGTGATGCCAGTTGAGGGCGCAGCCACAGGCGTCGGAGGCATCGTGCGCGATGTTTACTGCATGGGGGGCAAAGTCATTGGCACTTTGGACCCGTTGCGGTTCGGCTGGCCTCGGCCCGAAAACCCGGATGACGATGAGGCGGCGCATCGCGTCGAAATTGCTTGCCAGGTTGTTGATGGCATTTGGCAATACGGCAATGCTATTGGCGTGCCCAACTTGGGTGGGGATGTTTACTTTCACCACAGTTACAACGAAAACTGTTTGGTGAATGTCGTGGCCATCGGCTTGGTTGAACACGACCACATCACTCATAGCGCCGTGCCCAAAGAGGCAGTCGACGAGCCCTACGATTTGATACTCGTGGGCAAACCCACGGATTGGTCTGGCATGGGCGGTGCTGCTTTTGCTTCGGCGACCTTGGACGCTGAGTCAGCTTTGGAAAATAAGGGCAGTGTACAAACGCCTGACCCATTCTTGAAACGAATCTTGACCGTTTCCAATCAAGCGGTTCTTGAAATGGCACGCGATAAAGGCGTGACCATTGGCTTTAAAGACTTGGGTGCCGGTGGGGTCAGTTGCGTCACCAGTGAGTTGGCAGATGCCGGTGGCTTTGGCTGCGATGTCGACGTGCAGTTGGTTCATCAAATTGCCAACTTGCCAGCACGCGTGTGCGCTTGCAGCGAAACTCAAGAACGCTACTGTTTGGCTGTCCCTGCGAGTTTGACCGAGGCCGTTTTGAAAATCTACAATGAAGACTTTGCCATGCCGAGTCTGTACGAGGGTGCGGGCGCTAGGCGCATCGGCAAAGTGACGCAAGAGCGGCGCTATATTTTGCGTTGCGGCGATAAAATTTTGGCAGATGCACCCATCGATACCATCACCGAGGGTATTCGTTATGACCGGTTGGCTGTTGCGCCAACTCAAGTCGAAGTGGGATCAGCGGAACGATCGACAGAAGCTCCATTGATCGAAATTGGTAATGAGTGGCTGGGCTTGATGAAGCACCCCAATATCGCCAGTCGCGAATACATTTACCGCCACTATGATTCCGAAGTCCAAGCGAGCACGATCATGCGGCCAGGCGAGGCTGACGCTGGGGTAGTGGCTCCGGTTGCTGGCAGTAAGCGCGGGGTAGCCTTGTCTGCCGACGGTAACCCCTTGCTGGGTTTGGCCGACCCGTGGACCGCAGGTGCGAGTGCCGTCTTGGAAGCCTGTCGTAATGTTGCGTGTGTGGGCGGAGCGCCGGCGGCTGTTACCGATTGTTTGAATTTTGGCAATCCTGAAGTGCCCGAGGCCTTCTGGCAGTTCAGCGAGTCAGTACGCGGAGTGGGCGATGCTTGTCGTGGCATTGGCTGTTATGCCCAACCAGGTGCGCCTTTGCCGGTGATTTCAGGCAACGTGAGTTTCTATAACCAAAGCAGCACCGGGCGCAGTGTGGCGCCGTCGCCGATCGTTGCCTGCGTTGGCATCGTCGAAGACTACACCGTTTGCCGCAGCCAGCGTTTCAAGAGTGCGGGCGATGTGATCATCATGGTCGGTGCGCGCAAGCCAGAAATGCTGGGCTCGTTGTACTGCGACGCCGGCTACCAAGCTGGTCGGCCGGCAGTGCCTGAAATCGATTTCATCACGGCGCGTTGCGAAATCCAATCGGTGCTCCAAATCGTGAATCAGAAGTTGGCCACGGCCGTCCATGACATCAGCGACGGAGGCGTGGCCGTATGCCTGAGTGAAATGGCAATGGGCCTGGAGGCGGGCATTAACCGCGGCGCCCGCATTCAAATCCCAGCCGATACAGCTCACTTGACCGAGCGCGAGTTCTTGTTCGGCGAAACCGGTGGCTTCTTGCTGACCGTTGAGGCCGATGATGTGGCGACCGTCACAGATATTCTCGATAAAGAAGGATCGGACTGGTGGCTGCTGGGCGAAGTCACCGATGGCGTTACGCTGCAAGTGGATGGTCATCGGGGCGAATTGCTAGCTGAAATTGATGTGGCCAAAATGACACGTGGCTGGCAATCGGTTTTGCCCGATTTGCTTGCAGGCAAAGCGGCGTCCGAGGGAGTGCCTGGTCCTGCCATTGATGAAAGTTCGACCGACGAACAAAAGCCTGCGGACTACCAGGTGCACGTGAATCTGGGCACCAAACCAAAATTGGCGGTATTACAGTTGCCCGGCGTCAATTGCGAAGACGAGTCTCAGCGTCTGCTCGAAGCCACAGGGGCCCAAGCCGAAATCTTCCGCTGGACGCGAAGCCCAGACGAGCTGAACCAATTTGACGGCTATTTGATTCCCGGTGGATTTTCCTACCAAGATCGAGTGCGTGCCGGCGCCGTGGCCGCGAAAGATCCGCTATTGCGCGTATTGCTTGAGGGCGCCGCCGCAGGCAAACCGATACTGGGCATTTGTAATGGCTGTCAGGTTCTGGTCGAGGCGGGCTTGGTGCCAGGTCAGGACCCGGGCGCGGTGGAAGTGGCATTGGCTGCCAACCGGGTACCCGGTCGATCAGGTTACCATTCGCGTTGGGTTGCGGTTGTGGCTGACGCGCAATCTCATACTCCATTTGTGGAAGGCTTGCAGGGCAGCTTCCCGTTGCCTATTGCCCACGCCGAGGGCCGCTTTACTCACCAAGATCCGGAATTTTTTGAAAAGTTGGCTGCAGCTGGTCATGTGGCGTTGCGATACGCGCCTCTCGGTGGACGTGCCACTTCAGCTGCCGGCAATCCTAACGGAGCTTTGTCCGATGTGGCGGCTCTGACGAACGCCCAAGGAAATGTTTTGGCCATGATGCCTCATCCGGAACGCGCGGCGCAATTGCGGCACGTGCCGGAAGACTTGCCGCACGCCTGGGGGCGGACCCGACGTCTCGCCGCCGGTGACTTTTCTCAGTTGGAATCGCCTGGACCGGGCGCGTTTATTTTGCGCCGCTTGGTCGAAATGTGTTGAGTTGAAAGGAAGCCATGAGCAACTCTGAACAGCAAACAACTCTCGTGACCAGTCACAAAGGTGTCGACTTGCACGCTGCGAGCGCCCTGTTAGTGATGAAAGACCGCCTTGAAGGTGGCGAGTTGTTGGCAGACCTGTTGCGTTGTGAAGTGCATTCATTTTGCGGAACACCTGATCGATGGGACGCTGACCGTCTGCTGCACACTGGTGTCTATTTCAATCCCAACAAGCATCATTACGGCATCTTTACGGGTTCAGCCTTAGATTTAGACCAAGAGCAGGAAAGCGCTTCTGCTTGGCTTGAAAAGGTTGCCGGCACAGACCTGGTGGACCACGAGAGCGACGCTGCGGCGCTGGCCAATGCCTTGCTTGGCGGTGGAGTGCCGGCGGGATGTTGCTCTTATGACGTAGTCAGTTACGCTTCCGGTCAAGACGGTCCCGTGCAGTCCGGTGTATTGTGGCGTATGGTCATTCGTGCCGATGAAGAAACTGCTCAGAATGTTGGGTCCTCGTTAGCGGTTGCCCGTGGACGCAAGCAGGGGTTGTTGATCAACCCACATATGGAGAGTTGGCTCGCTGTACGTCGTTGAGAAAAATTTACCCTGGAAACGGAGAAACCATGGGGCTCGATGAAAGACATTGGCGCGAAGAGTGTGGCGTCGTCGGAATCGCCGGTGTGGAAAGCGCCGCCGAATTGGCGAGCCTGGCTTTGCATGCCTTGCAACACCGTGGACAAGAAAGTGCCGGTATCAGCGTTGCAGACGGTCACCGTGTTCTCACCTATAAAAAAATGGGGTTGGTGGCCGATGTTTTTGACGAAGGCACTACCCGCGAACTGACCGGCGATTTTGCCATCGGTCATGTGAGGTATTCGACTTCGGGTTCTAGCAACCTGCTGAACGCGCAACCGCTGCAAGTCGCCTCCCATCGAGGCACGGTCAGTATTGCCCACAATGGAAACCTGGTAAACGCCCACGAACTGAGGCGGGAAATGGAACTGCAGGGTTCTATATTTTCTACAACCAGCGATACCGAAGTTATTTTGCACATGCTGGCTCGCAATGCCGAAGACAGCTGTGAAGATGCGTTGTTAAAGTTATTGCCGCGAGTCAAGGGTGCGTACAGCCTGGTGGTGATGACTCGTGACAAGCTCATCGCTGTACGAGATCCTCACGGGTTCAGGCCAATGTGTTTAGGCCGCTACCGCAACAGCTATGTCGTGGCCAGCGAGAGTTGCGCCTTCGATATCATTGGCGCCACTTATTTGCGCGACATTGCACCCGGTGAAATGGTGGTCTTGGGGTCAGGCGAACTGGTCAGTCGTAATATGGGAATTTCTGTTCCGGAAAAACGCTGCGTTTTTGAACACGTCTATTTCTCGCGACCCGATAGCATCGTATATGGCGCCAATGTTGAAACCGTGCGGCGCAAAAGTGGGGTCATTCTTGGCCGCGAAGCGCCTGCCGATGCCGACCTGGTTTGCGCAGTGCCAGACAGCAGTAATACCGCGGCTTTGGGCTATGCACGTGAGACCGGAATGCCTTTCGAATTGGCCTTGATTCGCAACCATTATGTTGGTCGTACCTTCATCTCGCCGGCGCAAAAAGTTCGTGACATGTCGGTGAGGATTAAGTTTAACCCTGTGGCTGAAGTAATGAAGGGCAAACGAGTTGTGGTCGTCGATGACAGCATCGTCCGAGGCACAACGATGCGCAAGTTAGTGAAGCTGATTCGGGGGGCAGGGGCCACCGAGGTGCACTTGCGAATTGCCTCACCACCGGTTACAAACCCGTGCTACTATGGCATTGATACACCGGTACGTAACGAACTGATTGCCTCTAGTCATACTGTCGAAGAGATCAAAACTTACCTAAGGGTAGACTCCCTAGCGTACTTGTCTTTGCCGGGCCTATTGGAGGCAGCTGGTGAAGGTGATCGGTATTGCGAAGCCTGTTTCACCGGTAACTATGCCGTTTCCTTTTCGGCAGAAACCGGTGACGATCTATTGAACACGTACTCTGATGGCGTGACAATTCCCGTCAAGCCATTGTCCACAACAGAATCCTGAGCCGATGCAAAACGGCGCCGACCCAGATTGAGAATGACCTTGAATCGAGCAGTGAATCCAGCAATGAATCCAGCAATTTCAAAACTTGAGGTAACTGTCGAAGATTGGTGTCCGGACCCACAATTTGACGACCCCGACGCGTTGAGCCGTGCCTTGACGCGTCGCGTATTATCCAGGGTCAAGAGTCCGGCCCGTTATATCGGTGGCGAGCTAGGCATGAGCGCGGTCGGGTTTGATCCTGACGGCGCCAATTTTTTGCTCACATTTCCTGACGCCTATGAAGTGGGCATGTCCCATCAAGGCCTGCGAATTCTGCACACTCTTCTGCAAAACCGAGAAAAATCATTTTGTGATTTTGCCTTTGCGCCTTTTCCGGATATGGAAGCTTCCATGCGCGCTGAAGGTATGCCGCTCTATGGTCTGGCGACTCGGCGTCCTGCGGCTCAATTTGACGTCGTTGGTTTTAGTCTTGGCTACGAGTTGGCCTACTCCAATCTGGTCAATATGATCAACCTCGCCGGTTCTCCCATTTGGGCTAAGGACCGCACCGAGAAAGACCCCATTTTTATTGCCGGTGGCTCTTGTGTGTTGAACCCTTCGGTGGTCAGTCCCTTTTTGGATTTGGTTCTTTTAGGTGATGGCGAAGAGAGCGTGTTGGACATCGCAGATCTGATCGTGCGCATGAAAAAAGATGGGGCAAGCCGCGCTGAAATATTAGCTGCGGCAAAGCAGGTGGAAGGCGCGTGGTACCCGGAGGTGTCGGCACCAGTGCGGGCCAGGGTCCTGCAAGATTTGAACACTTTCCCGCCACCGAATCCCATCGTGCCAACCATTGAGCCAGTGCATGACCGTTTGGCCCTGGAAGTGATGCGCGGATGTGTGAGGGGGTGCCGATTCTGCCAAGCCGGTATGATCACTCGTCCGGTACGCGAACGAGATGCGGGGGCTTTGATCCAGGCAGCCGCCGAAGGCATAGCCGATGCGGGTCTGGCCGAAGTCAGCTTACTCAGTCTTTCTACTGGCGATTACACTGGTTTAGGCGAGACGGTGGTGGGAATCCAGACCAAAATGGAAGGCCAGCGCACTAACCTGGCCCTGCCCAGCCTGCGTGTTGATTCAGTGGATGAAGGATTGTTCGAGGCCATTAGCAGTGAGCGACCCTCAAACTTCACTTTTGCTCCTGAAGCCGGCAGCCAGCGACTGCGCGATGTCATCAACAAGAATGTCGCCGAAGAGGATATTCTGCAGACTTCGAAACAGGCTCTCGATTCTGGTGTCAAATCAGTCAAGCTGTACTTCATGATTGGGCTGCCCACGGAAACCGATGAAGACCTCGACGAGTTGATCAAAGTCGTGACCAAAGTGGTGGGCTTTGCTCCGCGCGGTGGTTCGCAAATCCACGTTTCGCTTTCGCCATTTTCGCCCAAAGCGCACACGCCATTTCAATGGGCTGGGCAAATTGACGGCGATGAAATCAAACGTCGCAACGATTACGTGGCGCAACCATTGCGTCGGATGAAAGTGAAAGTCAGTCTGCGCGAACCCGAGACCTCGCATCTTGAAGGATTGCTCGGCCTCGGTGATGAAAAGCTGAGTCAAGTGGTGGCGACAGCTTGGCGTAACGGCGCTCGTTTTGATGCTTGGGACGAGCATTTCGACTTTGGTATCTGGGAAGCAGCGATGGCCAGTGAAGGCTTGAGCTCAGCTACCTACCTCGGCCCGCGCGATGTCGATGACCCCTTGCCATGGGAGCTGGTGGACGCCGGCGTGGAGCCGGCTTTTTTGAAACGTGATTGGAAACGTGCGCTCGCGGGGAGAATTTTGCCGGACTGCCGCTTGGAAGGCGCATGTTACGACTGCACCTCGTGTTCTGGCGATTTGCTTCACACTTTTGC
>JBLIOK010000112.1:0-7954 GCA_047639735.1 Candidatus Krumholzibacteriia bacterium
AGACGCGACGCGACATCGGTTCCGCGCAATCGGAACCTGGCCCCGATCAACGCCAAGAAATAAAACAGGCTCGCCAATAAATCTTTACGACCAGATATATAGGCCACGGCCTCAGTTTGCAGAGGGTGCAGCAGCCAAAAGAACGCTGCCCAAGCTGCCAGGCGTCGGTCGGGCAGAACGATGACCAAGAGGCCCCAAAGAGCTGCCCCGCCTAAGCCGTGCAATAAGATGTTCGTTTGGTGAAACGCTCTTGGGTCGCCGCCGCCTCGGGTCCAGTCGAGGGCGTAGCTGAAATATCGAAAGGGACGGTAACTGACATCGCTGGGCACCCAGAAACGCACCATGTGGTCGACATGGTCAAGCCCGTGAACCGATTCATTGGCCACGATGCCATCGAGGTCGTCAAAGACGTAGTCGCCGCCGAGACTGGGCAAATAAACCAACCACGGCAGTAGCAACAACGCCGCCGGTATGAGTGCTCGTTTGATGGGTGCTGGGATCGTCATGGGGACGGGCTCATTGCCTTCGGTGTTTTGGTGCCCGCTCAATATTCAGGACGCGCGCATCCTAACACAAATTTAGGAGGCGCAAAAACGGAGTCTCGTTATAATGATTTTAAGTTCAAAGATACAACGGAAAGCGAGAAACTGTGGCTGAACGACTTAATAAGCTTGGTCAACCGATAGGCCCGGGCATGCCCGACGATTGGAACGGATGCGAGCCGCCACCGCGTAAGGTGACGGTTGGGCAATATTGCCGTCTCGTGCCCTTCGTCCTTGCCGATCACGCCGAGCCGCTTTACAAAGCGTTTTCGTGCGATGATAGCGACGCGAACTGGACTTATTTGTCTTACGGCCCGTTCGATTCTCTTGAGACATTTCGCGACTGGTTGCAAGAGTCCTGCACGGGCGATGACCCCATGTTTTTTGTTTTTGAGGAAGTGGCTTCTGGTGAAGTTGTGGGCATGGCGGCCTTTATGAACATAAAATCTGCTTTGGGTTCCATTGAAGTGGGGAACGTTCATTTTTCGAATGCGATGCAGCGCACGCCCGTTGCCACTGAAGCGATGTACTTGATGATGGTCAATGCCTTTGATGAATTGGGGTACCGGCGCTATGAGTGGAAGTGCGATGCCCTCAATGCACGTTCGCGCAAAGCGGCAAAAAGACTTGGCTTCAGCTATGAAGGAGTTTTTAGGCAGGCCATGATTTATAAAGGCCGCAGCCGAGACACTGCTTGGTTCGCCATGGTGGATAATGAGTGGGACAAAGTGAAAGAAGCGTATTTGGCTTGGCTGGATCCGGCAAATTTTGACGAGGCCGGAATCCAACGGCAGAGGTTGCTGGTAGAATTGCCCTAATCTTTGGTCAGCAACCTATCCCAACCCGAAACAAGATTTACAAAGCGTGTGTGCTCCCCAGATATTTTGCGCTGCACGATGATGTCGCCCGTTGACTTGTCGATGTCATAGCCTCTCATAAAGTTTGAGCTGACCCCAATGATGATGGATTTAGGTCGATTCAGCACTACGTTGTCGTTTACGAACGAGAGAGGTATGGCGACCAATTCGTTTTTCTGGTTCTCGAAATAGATGACGTCGCCGCCAGGTGCCCAAGTGGCGAACCCGCCGCCACCTGTCGATACCCGCCAGCGTTCATCAGGGTTGTTGATCTTTTCCACAAAGACTTCGTTCACTCCAGATTCATTTGAAGCGTAGGCTAACCAATTTCCGTCCGGAGAAACAGCGGGGCCGAATTCGTCATGCTGGATATTGGGGTGAACCTGGGAGACCTCATTGTTGGCCATGTCGATTTTAACCAACCCCCCGCCGATGGTGGAATCCAAAACCGTTGCGTATAGGTAGCCTCCATCCGGAGTAAATGAGCCAGGTATATAGACATCTGAACCATCAGATACCACAATTTCTTCAAGCTCACCGCCCCGCGCAATGGCGACTTTGTACAACCCACCTCGAGCGTCAACGCTGTCTGTATTGAGAACCATGTGTTTGTCGTCAGGAGTAAAAACTCCCATCCATTCTGATTCATTGCCGAAGGTGAGCTGTTGATTAAACTCGCGTTCGATATCGTATATCCAAAGGTTCATGGTTCCGTTCTGGTCATCGGCCGTGGACCAACTGATGTAGCGACCACTATGGGAAATACCCATGCTCATCGCATTATACGGCTTGGCGATATTGCCGACCATTTTGCCACTAGAATCGTACCTCACCAGTTGGCGCAAGCCCTCGGTGCTGGCCTCGGGCGAGAAAACCAATAGGTTAGTTTCATTGGCGGAGAATACCGACAAATGCGCCCCTTTTAAGATGCCAACATTCTCTATCAGCGGAATCGTTGTTTTCGAGAGCGAGAGGCTGGACATATCAAGATCGCGTGCCATCAAGGTGGAATCTTGAACGTAGAGCAGATGTCCGTGCGCTACCAAAGCCGACGATTGGGTCGCCATAAGATCCACGCTGTTGCCGCTTTCAACTTCAACAATCCGGGCAATGCAATCGAAGGTTCCGGTAATGTTTGCTTGTGATTCTTTCACGGCGGTGTATTGAAAGTGTTTGCCGTCCGGCAACCACTGTGGTAGCCGATGGCTGCGCACAGTCTCGTCATCGGCAAGGCTGGTTACGGCCACAGGATCGCCGCCATCACTGTGGACCATCATGATCGTTGACGCATGGGAAGGCGCGTAGATAATCTGACCAAACTGATTCCACGACCCTCCTTTGAGATTTGTGGCGGTCGCGACGTTTATGGCTGGCCCGCCCTTGATGGGCTTACGCTTTAAAAATCCGCCAGGTGCGGCGAAGACAATTTCACTGCTGTCATGTGACCAAAAGGGATACGAAGCGCCCCGTGTGGCATCGAGGTGCCAATACTCACCCGTCTCAAAATCATGGATGGTCACACTTGTCGTTGAAGTAGAATCGACGCCAACAAAACCGATGTAGCGACCATTAGGCGAGACAGCCGCGTGACCTGGGTTGGCCGGGAAGAGGTTGACCGACACACCCTTGGGCAAAACGGACACAGAACGAATCAATGGATCAGGAAGTGGATCCGGACCAATAAGACCTTGCCATCCGGCGTAAAGAGCCGCCACCAAGCACAACGCTAAAACGCCAACGAGCCAAATCGGACTGCCTTTTTTGGCAGTCGATTCGGTGTCGATAAGCGCGGACATCGACGACGTTGCCAAACCGATCATCGAAGTTGCTGACCCTTCCAAGGCAACGCGCACCTCACCAATATCGCGTAAACGTTGATTGGGATCTTTTTCCAGACACCGGCGACACAGTTGCACCAAGAGCGGGGAATGGCTGTCGTCGAGGGCATCCCAATCGGGTTCTTTGTGAATCACCGCCGCCAACGTATCGGCCGCTGTCGTACCGTGGAAAAGTTTATCTCCGGTCATCATTTCGTAGAGGATGACGCCAAAGGACCAAATGTCACAGCGGCGGTCGACGTCATAACCGCGGGCCTGTTCGGGACTCATGTAGGCTGCCGTACCCAAAATGGTGCCGGCGCCGGTTAAGGCTTGGGTGAGGGTCGGTTGATACGAGGCGGATTCGTCGCTGCCTTGAGTCGAACTTTCGGCGGTGACGGCGCGGGCGAGTCCAAAATCGAGAATTTTGACTTCGCCATCGCCAGATACTTTTACATTGGCGGGTTTTAAGTCCCGGTGAACGATTCCTTTTTCATGGGCGTATTCTAACCCGGAGGCCAACTGGTGGGCGATTTTATCTATTTCGTTCGCGGGTAACGCGCCATTTAAGAGGCGTATGCTCAGATCTTCACCCGCCGCCAGTTCCATGGCCATGACCGGTTGGCCTTCAAATTCTTCGAGGCCGAACATCATGGCGATGTTTTGGTGCTGGAGAGAAGCCAAGACGCGAGCTTCGCGCTGGAAACGTTGCAAGCGCTCAGGATCTTGGCCTAACGCGCCTGGTAAGAGCTTCAGCGCGACATCGCGGCCCAGCTTTTTGTCGGTGGCCTTGAAGACTTCGCCCATGCCACCGCGCCCGATGGACGCCGTCACTTCGTATGGGCCGACTGTTCTCCCGATCATGGGCAAGCTCCTCATAGAATTCTAAATAATGGATTTATCGAATAGTATAACTGATGGTGTAGAATGTCTCGGGTCAAAATGACGCGCTTTCACGGACGGCTATTCTTGCCCAGGGCCACTCACCAGATTCAGGAGGACCGTACGTGAATTTTTTTACACATCTAGAATGCGGCTATTGCGCCGAAACCCAAGATGCCACCAAAGTCTGGAATCTGTGCCCCAAGTGTCAAAAGCCACTCTTGGCTCGCTATGATGTGGAATCGGCCCGCGCCAAATTTCCGCGCGAAAAACTAAGGGGCCGCCCTGAATCTCTTTGGCGTTACGCTGAAATGCTCCCCATCAATGATCCTGCAAATCGCCTCGACCTTGGCGAAGGGTGGACGCCGCTCGTCCACGCCAAACGTCTCGGCGAAGCGGTTGGCATGACCAACTTGATGCTCAAAGATGAAGGCCTGAACCCGACTGGGTCTTTCAAAGCGCGCGGTCTTAGTATGGCCATCTCCAAGGCTCACGAACTCGGCATAAAAGAAGTTTCCATACCGTCAGCAGGAAATGCGGCCGGAGCCATGAGCGCTTACGCCGCCAAAGCAGGCATGAAGTCATTCGTCTTCATGCCCAAGGATGTGCCACGCCCGTTCATCTCGGAATGCAAAGCACTTGGCGCGGAAATCACCTTGGTCGACGGCTTGATCACCGACTGCGGTCGCCTCGCTGCCGAAGGTGTCAAAGAACACGGCCGCTTCGATGTCTCAACCCTCAAGGAGCCCTACCGCCTTGAAGGCAAAAAAACCATGGGCTACGAAATCGCCGAACAGATGAATTGGAAGTTGCCCGACGTGATCATCTACCCCACCGGCGGCGGCACCGGTTTGGTCGGCATGTGGAAAGCCTTTGACGAGATGGAACAGCTTGGTTGGATAGGGCCAGAACGACCGCGCATGGTGTCCGTGCAATCAGAGGGTTGCGCCCCAATGGTGCGTGCTCACAATGAGGACACGGAGTTTGCAACACCTTGGGAAGGTGCTAAGACGATCGCGGACGGCTTGCGAGTGCCAGCTGCGGTGGGTGACTTTCTCATCCTACGAGCAATCAAGGAAAGTGGTGGAACGGCATTGGCTGTCGCTGACGAAGAGATGATGACGGCGGCCAAGCTCATTGGCAGTCAAGAGGGCATATTCTCAGCTCCAGAAGGTGGCGCTGTGCTCGCTGCTTGTCAGAGTCTTTTGAAGAGCGGGTGGTTGGGCGCAGAAGAAAACGTCGTGCTGTTCATTACGGGAAGTGGCCACAAATATGAACATCTTTTCGTCTAGCTGGTTTTTTAAGGCGTGCTCGGGTGGGTGTTGTTCCCCTCATGTCTTAGGTATCAGGTTACAACGGATGAGACTTAGCCCCAATCGCGCCAATAACACGCTAAAAAGGTGATTTGTCGGGTGGGGTCACCCTTGACTCAACTAGGGAGCTGGTTTAGATTTCGTGGCGCAACATCACGCTGTGCAATCGGCACTCGGGGTGACGAATCAATATTTCTGATATTCAAGGGACGGATCGCAAATGAAAATCACGAACATGATTGCTGGTCGCCAAATGGCGTTGACCGCGCTGGTTTTGCTATTGACCATCGTAACGTTGAGCCCCGTTTCGGATGCTGCCGCCCAAGGCGAGCCATTCATGGAATTGCTGCGCAAAGACATCCAGGCTGACAAAATCGCGATGATGACCGTGGCGCTAGGATTGACCGAAGCCGAAGGTGAAATTTTCTGGCCAATCTACCGTGACCACAACAACGAGTTGAGCAAAATCGGTGATGGTCGCCTCATGTTGATCAAAGATTACGCTGCCAATTACGAGACGATGACCGAAGAAAAGGCCAAAGAGTTGGCCAAGACGTCGTTTTCGCTGCGCGAAGACAAGCTGAAATTGCTGAAAAGTACGCACAAAAAAGTGAGTAAAGAAGTAGGGTCCATCGTGGCTGCTCGTTTTGCGCAAATCGAAAATCAACTGTTGATGTTGATCGACTTACAAATCGCTTCGGAAATGCCTTTGGTAAAGTAACTTTGCCAAGAAGTTAGCCGAATGATGATTTGAACCCCGTTTCTCTTGGGAGAGGCGGGGTTTTTTGTGTCTATAATTTGCCTTCGCTAGCATTCCCATGGGTGATATGATGGCGGCCATCGGAAAATATCGGGCTTATTTCGAAACGGATGAACCATGAAAAAAATTCAGTTGAATATGAAATCTTTTCTGATTGTGTTCTCTATCATGATTGCCGCGCAGGTGGCGTCAGCCTTGGATGCGCACCTTTACGAAGGGTTCGGCAACTATGAGCGGCCGATCACTACCGATTCTGAAGAGTCGCAACAGTATTTCAATCAAGGCATGCAATTGATGTATGGCTTTAATCATGATGAAGCGATCCGGTCATTTCAACAGGCCGCCCTTCTTGATGACAAAGCAGCCATGCCGTGGTGGGGAATCGCCTATTGTCGGGGCATTAATATTAACGATCCGGAAATGAACGAAGAGCGATCTGAAAATGCGCGGAAGGCGGCTGACGAAGCCATGGCGCGTTTGGATGACGAATCTGCCGTAGAACGCGCGATGGTTGAAGCGATCAATATGCGCTACGAATGGCCTGCGCCAGAAGACCGCTTCCCCTTGGACGAAGCCTATAGCAAGGCCATGGGATCGGTGCACAGCCAGTTTGCCGATGACCCCGATGTCGCGGCGTTGTATGCCGAGTCACTGATGAATTTGCAACCATGGGATTACTGGGACACCGACGGAAATCCCAAAGGGCGCATCGAAGAAGTTGTCACTGTACTTGAGAGCGTGATGTCTTCTCATCGTGAACATCCCGGCGCAAAACATTTCTATATCCACGCGGTAGAGGCTTCACAGAATCCTGACCGCGCTGTTGATGCCGCCGAAGCCTTGGCCGACTTGGTTCCTGGCGCTGGGCATTTGGTTCACATGCCATCTCATATTTATATTCGAGTAGGGCGTTATTCCGAAGCTGCTGTTTCCAATCAAGCAGCGATTGAGGCTGACCGGGCCTATTTTAAAAACGCGCCGGAGCCTGCGATCTACGCCATGTACTACGCCCATAATCTGCACTTCCTGGCCTTCGCCGCGATGATGTCTGGCGACTTTGCGACAGCGCAAAAGGCGGCCGCAGACCTAGAAGCAGATGTGCCTGAAGCCGCCTTGCAAGAAATGGCGGGCTTGATCGACGGCATCATGCCTTCGTCTTTGCATGTGCTGATTCGGTTTGGAAAATGGGAAGAGATCCTCGAGCAGCCAGACTACCCCGAGTGGAGGCTCATGTCGCGGGCAACTTGGGCGTATTCCAGATCAATCGCCTGTTCGGCTCTCGGTCGCACCGACCAAGCTAATGACGAAATGGCCGAATTCGAACGTCGCGTTGAAATGGTGCCTGAAGATTGGTTTGTCTTCAATAATTCGGTAGATAACATTCTTCCCATCGCCCGCGCGATGATCCAAGGCGAGCTTCTCTTTCGTAAAGGCGAGCGAGAAAAAGCCTACGCCATTATGCGCGAGGGTATTGAGTATGAAGACACGTTGGTCTATGACGAGCCACCCGCCTGGATGCTGCCAGTAAGGCACGCTCTTGGCGCACTAATGATGTCTGACGGCAAGTATGCAGAAGCGGAGAAATTGTATCGCGAAGACCTCAAGAAAAACCGCAATAACGGCTGGGCTTTGACGGGCCTGCGAGAATCTCTTCTGGCTCAAGGGCGAACTGATGAAGCTGCGAAATTCGTCGATCCTATCGCAGCGGCGTTTGCCGGCGCTGACACCGAAGTGACTTCATCTTGTTTTTGCGAACCTTGATGATGTGACTCGCAGCTTCTTG
>JBLIOK010000113.1:0-7895 GCA_047639735.1 Candidatus Krumholzibacteriia bacterium
AGATCAATGCCCGAACAAATATTGCCCCACTGGTCGTTGCCACCCATTTCCAACTGACAACCATAGTCGCGATTGAGCACCATGAAATCGTAGGCTTGCAGAATCATATAGTTAAATTCGATGAAGCTGAGTCCGGTCTCCAGGCGCGACTTCACCGAATCGCGAGTCAACATTTGGTTCACGCTAAAGTAGCGCCCCACCTCGCGCAAAAAGTCAATGTAGCCCCATTCGCCCAACCAATCGGCGTTGTTGAGCATCAAGCCACCGTCGTCGCTGTCGTCAAAACGCACAAAACGGCTGAGTTGCTTCCTCACGCCTTCCATATTTGCCGTGATGGTTTCGGGCGTTGCCATTTTGCGCAATTCGGTCTTGCCGCTGGGATCACCCACCATGGCCGTGGCGCCGCCAACAATGGCGATGGGTTTGTGACCATAAGATTGAAAAATGAGCAGGCCCATGATCGGCACCAAGCTGCCCACATGCAGACTGTCGGCCGTCGGATCAAATCCGATATAGGCCGTGACCGTTTTTTCGTCCAACAGTTTGGTGAGGTTTTCTTCGTCAGTGCATTGCTGAAAAAATCCACGCCACTTCATCTCTTCAATGAAAGAGGAAAAATCAGAAGTGGAGTCCGAAGCCAAACTCATGATGCGGTCCATTCACTTGTTGTACAAAGATGAGTTGTTGGTCAAAACAAGATTCCTAAAATAACTGACGGCACTCTAGGCCGCCCGCCCTCTGCAGTGGTCCTGACGGAAACTCCTCGAAAGAAGTCCCTCCACGTTAGAACGGACGGTCCAAAATGCCGTCGTCATTAATCCGCCGAAATTGTAGCGATAAGTTTGTCAATTGTCGTGAAAAATTCGGGAAAGGAAACCGCGACGCACTCAAAATCATCGAGCGTGCATTCTCCTTCGCTGATCAATGCTGCGATCGACATCGCCATTGCCACACGGTGGTCGCCCCCAGTTTCAAAAACGATAGGATTTTTTGCCGCGCCGCCTTTCAAACGCACCGGGCCGACAACCCGCATCCCATCAGGCCTTTCGACGACCTGTGCACCTAACATTTTCAAATTTTTTGTCATCAAGGCAAGCCGGTCAGACTCTTTAACGCGCAATTCTGCCGCGCCGGTGATGACCGTTTCACCAACCGCCGCCGTTGCTAAGACAGCCAGAATTGGAATTTCATCAATCAACGACGGCATTTCCAGAGCACCAACTTTGAATGCCATGAGAGGTTCCGGGCGGGTTCGAACTTCACCAATGGGTTCGCCGGCAGCCTTGTCGTGTTCAGGCATCACCGACAAATTCACGCCTGCATTTCGAAAAACTTGCAACGCGCCGGCGCGAGTTGGATTCAAACTCACCTGAGAAGTTGTCAAATCTGAACCGTCAATCAAAGCAGCGGCAACTTGCAAAAAGGCAGCCGTAGAAGGGTCGCCCGGCACACGCATTTCAAAACTTCTTAGCACCGGATTCGCTGTGACCGAGACATCCGCACTTAACTTTCCCAACATGCCTTCCACGCCCATCGCGCTCAACATCAACTCAGTGTGATCGCGACTGTCGCCCCCACCTGCAACCGTTGTGACTCCGCTGGCGTTCAACCCCGCCAACAACAATGCCGATTTCACTTGGGCCGAAGGCACAGCTAAGACGTGGCGTCGCCCCTGGAGCGGAGCCCCCGTGATCCTGAGGGGTAGTCCGCCTTCCTCTGCCAAGTATTCAATGCGAGCGCCCATCTCCAATAGCGGCGCAACCACGCGGTTCATTGGCCTTGAACTGAGAGATTTATCGCCTTTGAGGGTCACTGAGGCAGTTTCTGGCAACCAACCCGCCAAAAGTCCGCACATCAATCGACAGGTGGTGCCGCTGTTGCCACAATCGATTGTCAGAGGTCCACTTGGGCGTTTCTGAGGTGGCCTGATCTCAACTCGGTCACCGTTTCGTACGACTGTTGAACCGAGCGCTTCCACTGCTGCAAGACTGGCGAGCGTATCCTCGCTCACCAGCCAACCGGTAGCTTTGCAAGTGTCGTCAGCCAGAAGTGAAAGAAGCGCCACGCGATGGGATATCGATTTGTCACCGGGAATCGTCACCCGACCCAGCAGTGGTCCAGTGGCACGGGGCAGCAGGCGTACTGTCGGAGAATTCAGGACTGTACCTCCGGCTCAAGCGTATTCATTTCATCGACGCTTTCCAAGTAGGCGCATGGCCCCCAGATCTCTTTTTCGATGACTTCTAATGGCTGTTTCATCTGATCATTCTGCTCTTTGATTTCTGCAAACAAGTCATGCAACTCTCCACGTCGTCGAAAATGAAGTCGAAAATGAAGTCGAAAAAAAACCGCACCCGTCCACCCGAATATAACCTTACCATCACCAGAGCACACCGTTCGTTTTATCGTTCGGTGTGATTAGGCAGACTTCGGATTACCGACATTGCTCTTCATGATGCAGGCCATATTGATTTATGCTGAGGAACACCGAGTGAACTTGCTGCCGCCAAGGTAGGAATTCCTACCGGTTGTGCCTCAACCATTGAGCGCCAAAAGAGGTGCCTAAACAGACACCTCTGGCCAAAACATGGAGAGACCCCAAGCCAAAGTTGGTCGTGCCATTGGAAAGTCGCAGGTGCACTCGGCCGTGCGCACCAACTTGGGCCAACAAGTTTCATTACCAAAACACCATACCTTGGCCGCAGGCAATCGGATTTCATTATCCACGGTTCGTAACAAATTGGATCTGATGGTCTCGCCAATTGATTTGCCATTCGTATGAGACGAATGAGATGGGTTGCGCCTGAACGCCTCTTGGGACATCTTTCCTTTACGCAACGCCTACAGAGTCCATAAGTTGCTTGCCCCTTATCTACGGAATCAAGATGTCCACGAAGGTTTTAGCCCAACGTAGCCCCTTTTATGTGCACGACGGTCGCGAAATATTGCATCTCGCAACGCCGACCATTCTGACCATGCTGTCGCAAACACTTATGTGGACAGTCGACACAGCCATGCTCGGCCACTTCAACAGTGTCTCGTTAGCAGCGGTCGGTCTTGGCGGCATGTTGACCTGGGCATTTTATTCTCTCTTCAACAATCTCAGTCGCATCACGGGCACTTTCGTCAGCCAAAGCCACGGACGCCATGACAACGCCGATGTCGCGCACTACACTTGGCAGGGAATTTACTTAGCCATCGCCGCCGGTTTGATTTTACAAGTGGCCGGTTATTACAGCTATCTGGTGATGCCTTTGACCCGCAGCTCGTTGGAAGTCCAGGAACTCAGTTACGTCTACATCAAGTGGCGCTCATTAAGCGCGGTCTTTACGCAAATTATATTTGCCCTGATGGGATTTTTCCAAGGGCGGCGCGACGTAAAAGTGCCCATGTACGCCGGTATTATTGGCAATGCCATCAACATCATTTTGGATGTTTGGCTGATTTTCGGCTGGGCAGGAATCGAAGTCTTCGGACACACGCTCTTTGCCATGCCCGCGATGGGAATCAAAGGCGCTGCCATTGGCACCAGCGTGGGAACCGGTTTCAACGCGATCGCGCTCATCCTGTGGGCCCTCGCTCCTCGCCTAAGAGAAAAGTACGGAATCCACAAACCGCGACGCCCCGAATGGCGTGCCATCGCTAACATGGTCCGCATCGGCTTGCCCTCCGCCTGGGAAGGCTTCATTGATATGGGCGGCTTTTTGATGTTCACGATTTTTGTGGGAACGATCAGCGCGGTTCATTTGGCCGCCAACCAAATTGCCATTCAGGTGCTTTCTTTCAGCTTCATGCCGCTTTGGGGATTGACCACAGCCGCGAGCGTTCTGACTGGAAATGAAATCGGTGCCGGGAATCCCGACCGAGCCGCCCACTATGGCCGCCAATCCTTCAAAATAGGCACTTACTATTCAGTGATACTGGCTGGTGTGATCGTCTTATTGAGAGGCCAAATATTTCACATTTTCAGCGCCGACCCCGCGGTCTTGGCGCTGGGATCAAGTCTCTGTGTGGCAGCGGCAGTGTTCCAATATTTTGATGGCATCAGGATGCTGAGCAGCGGGATCTTGCAAGGAGCCGGCGACACACGTTACACCATGCTCGTCACCTTGGTGCTCATGTGGGGTGCGTTTATTCCCCTCACCTGGTACATCATCGTGCACAGTGGCGGGACTTCCGAAATGGGTTGGTACGGCGCATCATTGTGTTACTTGGCCCAAGGCCTGTTTATGTGGCGCCGCTTCCAGTCGGGAAAATGGCGAGGTCGCAATATCTTCGACCTCGCCCGCTAGATCATCGTCACGGTCTCAGTCGACTAAAAGTCGCGACCCAAGGTGGCCGTAAAGACGGTACCTGGCATCTCAACGCCGGGCACCTCTTCATAACGGCGGTCGGTTAAATTCGTACCGGCCAAGCCCACTGACCAGCCGCTATCTCCTTGCCAGGAAACCCGGCTGTCCAAAATAAAGTATTTAACGAAGTCTTCGGGACCGTCGTTGTGTTCGAGGTATCGACCGGTCAAGGTCCAATGCAAGTTTCGATCAAGTGCCGCAACCGCTTGCACCGTGATCGCATTCTTAGGCACCAACAGCAAATACTTGCCTTCGAAGTCAGCGGGCAAGTCTGTTTCTTTGTCGATCCTCGACCAGCCCAGACTCAATTGATGGCCCGCGCCGTGACGCCAACTGCCGCTCCATTCAAATCCGCGGGTGGTGCCCTCACCAATGTTCAACACTCGCCAAAGCGAAGTCCCAGTTGGCCGAGCCCATTCGATCAAGTCATCTTCATAACGCTCGTAATAGGCAGCCTGTGAGTGCCAAGGACCATTGCCAAATTCTGCGCTCGCGTCCCAAGTCCAACCCGATTCCGGGATCAGATTAGGATTGCCAACGTTCGCTGGGTCGCGGTAATAAAGGTCCGTAAAAGTGGGGACGCGGTAGACACTGCCCGCGCTTGTGCGCAGAGTCCATTGCTCGGATGCCTCATACGCTAAGGCACCTGAACCAGAGAAACGGCCGTGATAGATTGTTTGATAATCGTATCGGCCGGCAGCTTGCCAACGAAGTGGCCCCTGATTGCGCTTCAACTCTGCTGCGGCTGATGCGCGGCGCCTGACATGAGAGCCCAAAGCATCGCCCCAAGCACCGCCGCGCAAGCCACGGCTATCCACATCTTCGTAGACACCTTCAAGACTAATGGCCAAAGCATGCGCTGAACCGAGACCCACGACTCCGTTCAGTTCACCACCCGTTTTTTGGGTAAGGTGATCGTTCGTATAGGCATCAGGGTTGTCGCGAAAGAGAATAAATTCATCTCGGTGCCGGCGATAAAACACGCGCGGCTCGATGGTCACATTATCAGACAAATCTGTGCGGTATAAACTCGACAGAAAAAGTGTTTTGGTTTTTTCAAACGATGGGAAAGGAGCATAAAAGGCCAAGGCCCCATACTCGCGTTCGCTGTACGCTCCAAAGGTGTCCCATTCGCTTCCATCGCCTTCATGAATCACACGTCCGGTGCCCGACCAGGTGTCGGCGTCATTGCCACCCCAGGCGCGGCTACCGTCAGGTTGATCCACGTCGTGGCCATCAGTACGAAAGCGTTCGAGGGAAAAGCGACTGCCTGTGCTTTCACCCAAACGAACGTCTCCCTCAGCCTCCACACCCCAAATTCCGTTGTCACCACCAGTGACGGCCAACCGACCTCCATTTTGCTCCGCTGGCCGCCGTGTGACGACATTCACCGTACCGCCAAAAGCGCCTGGACCATAAAGGGAAGAACCGTGTCCGGGTAGGATTTCCAAACGCGACACATCACGTTTCCCAATGGGCAAGTCCATTGCGTGGTGACCCGTTTGAGGATCGCCTGCGTCATAGCCATTCAAGAGTACCTGAACCTGATCAAAGGTCGAACCGCGCATGGTGATGTCTGACTGCACTCCATACTGCTGGCGCTGGCTCACCGTGACACCGGGCACTGTTTGCAACGCCTCTCCCACTGATCGCGCCGCGGACCGTTCCAATTCGTCAGTCATCAACACGTCCATTGTGCGCACAACACCGGGCAACGCAACGGGCACGCGGGAACCAATCACTTCCAGCGGCGATGCGAGGTAAATCGTATCACCTTGGACCACCATAAACAGATGGGCAGATGAATCTGATTCGGCAGAAGCCGGTTGCGCCAAGGCAACGACAGGCATCAATGCGCACATCACCAAGGCCATCGCTGACCGCTTCGATAAACACAAGAACATGGACGAGTCCTTTACGTAGTTTTTGGTTTTGGTTTGGCATTCCACAAACGCGACGCCAAGATCAGGCCGAGCAAAGCCAGCGGCACCATAGCCAAGGGCCAAGCTTGCCAATTCGCCGGATCAGTGGCCGCACCGGTCAACTGCCCTGCCGCATCCAATTCCCCTTTGGGCAACACCAGCGAATAAGTCAGAGACATCACGGCCGTGCCCAAATACACGAAACCATCGATGATGCCCACCGCTATGCCAACGTTCTTTGCACCGCCAAAGTCCATACTCGCGGTACCCGACAACATGCCGTGCACCCCGATCACAGCCATCGAAAGCACGATCACTAACCACCCAACAATGGGGGTTTGGTAAGTGAAGACTAAGGTAATCGAGCCAACTAACATGACAGCGTAGAGAAAACCGGCCACGGGCCCTCGACGCGATTGAAAGAGATGGTCACTGATCGTGCCAGCCATCACGCCGCCAGTGATGCCCGCGATGCACAACAGCAAGCCCCAGTTGTCATAGACAAAACTCGACTGGAGCTCTAAAGTGCCGTCGGTTTGTTTGGCGAACGTGCGGTACCACTGCATGATCGCTTGGCGCAAAAACCCGCTGCAAAACTCGACGCCGGCGATGGTGAGGATGATCGGATTCCTGAGCATCAAGCTAAAGACAGCTTTGGCGCCAAGTTGCGGCCCTTCATCGCCTGAGGAGGCATCGCCGGTATTGAAGTCCTTTAGTCCGGCATCGCCCGGTGTATTGTGCACCACGAAGTAATCGATCACCCAGAAGGCAGCCAGCAATATTGCCGGTACAAAGAAGACCCAAGCCAAACCCATGCCTTCAAGAATCATGGAGCCCACGTCAAACGCAAAGTAGATACCCAGCGAAATAAGGATGCCAAAAATGGCCCCAAACACGCCTCGTTCGCGCACATGAAACCAGGGCGCGTTAACCTTGACGATCGACACGGCACCAAAACTCTGGAAGTACATATTCATGGCGTACATCACCGAAAACACGAGCACAAAATTGGCCGAGATATAGCCAGACATGGGCCCATTGTTCAGGAGCGACAAAGTGGCCAGTCCCATAATGGCGTTCATGACCAAAGCGCCACCGGCTCCGGTGAGTATCGAAAACCGGCCGCCCAAACGATCGGTCAATGGGCCGTTGATCAGAAACGAAACACCATAGACGATGGTCCCCCACATAAAAATCAAACCGAAGTCGGCATTGTCCATCAGAGGGGTGCCATCGGTGCCCATCATCTCTTCAAATTTGAATTTACTGACTTTGAGGTTATAACGGCCCATATACAAGAATGAATAGGTGAGACCCAAGGGCAACCAGTTCATGACGCGGCGTTTTATATATCCGGCTTCATGGCCGACATCCACTGAAGGCAGGCGCCAAAAGACAAACGCAACCACGGCCAACAAAATCAAGATGGGGCGGAAATCTAAAATCCATTCGGGCATCGATTACTCCTACTTTTGGCCAGACCACGGGGTCAATTCAATCTCCATTAGCATTCAACAAAAGCACCATACCCCGAACCGAGCCGGGGCACCAGAAAATCACAACATTATCCCTGTCGGCGGATCACAACCAAGGTTATGTCATCAGACTGGGCCACGCCAGA
>JBLIOK010000114.1:0-7837 GCA_047639735.1 Candidatus Krumholzibacteriia bacterium
TCGGCAGCCTCCGGATAGGCCATGCCTGCCTCACTCAAGGCTTCGACGCGCAGATAACCAAGGTATGACCAGTGAGGACCATCCTTATGTTTTGACATCAACTCGGCCAGGTCTGCCTCGTTCAAGAACGGCAGCAATTCATCAGCGCGGCCCAATGGATTCTCAAAATTTTCTGGCTGGGGATGACGATCCGCGTATAAAATCAAGTGATCGACGGCGGACAAAGTGTCGCCGCTTGCCTCTGCCGTTTCAGCTGCGGCGAGAATGCCGCGATCAATGTATGCGCTCTCGGGATAGTTATTGATAAGGGTCGTGGTCAATCGGTGAACCTGCTCGGCGTCACCCATACGCTCGGCGGAATTGATGGCCAGGTACAAGGCCTCGTCATTGCCACTAAAATCAGGATAATAGTCAACCAAATTGCCCGCGATTTCCACCACATCCCGATCACGGTGCACTTCGTGCTTGCTCTTCAATTGATCAAAAAGGCGTTCGGCTTGGGCCTGTTCCTCGGCACTGAGCGATACAGTCTCATTGGCCTTGCCGCCGGTAGCCGAAGCACCGCAACCACAGACCAGCCAAACGACGCTCAAAAGAGTGGCTGCTAGAATAAATCGCCTCAACGGGATCATAAATGCCTCCTGCTAGCGTACGAAGACGATCCATGCCGTCAGCTCATACTGAACCGTTGCCCATCACTTACTCGACCACAAACCCCGAGGTAGCCAAAACCATGCCGTTATCGTCCAAAACTTTAACTTCCCAATATCCGGTCCAAGACGGCAAGATGCGTTTCGACGACCAGGTGCGCCAATCCGCGGACCCGACTTTCAAGTCAACCCGAGCCATGGTTTTTCCTTCGTGATACCAAACATGAGTCACCTTGGCCGGTGGGGAAATATTCATCACCCTTGAAAGGCAAATCACGCTGCCTTCAGTCGCGGTAAATCGTTTCGCCGGGAAGCGGTCCATACTGGAAACCAAAGTGCGCGTTGCCCGATCGATTTCCAATCCAAAAGACAATTTAACATCCACCGTTAGCGCTGCGTTTTCTTGCGCTGCTGCTTCAGGATTCTGTCCAGATTCTTGGGCCACGGTAGGGCTGGCCGTCGCCAACCCCATCGCCACAATCAGAACAGCCAAGGGACAATGTGCGCCTCTTCGTAATAGCCTGTTCATCTTGAACCTTCCGTTTTAATTGCCGCGCAAATCGTCAATCGACTCTGGATTCAATACTCGTGGATTCCCGATATTATCCAAGAGGAACTTTGCGTCTTCGATCAATTCGCTATCCGGGAACTCTGTAATAAGGAGATTCAGGTACCGGGCCGCAACGCGCACATCTTGCCATCTTTCCATGGCAATATTGGCGCTCATAAACAGAGCGTCATCAGCTTTGCCACTGTCGCTATAATCGGTGTAGATCATACTCAACAATTCGAGCTGGCGTTCGGGGTCCTTGACGTTCAAGGCACGGGTCAATAATTCAGCCGCCGTGGCACCCTGGCCTGGGCGATAAATGCCCATCATTTCAACCAGGTATTCCTTGCGCGCAGACAAAAGGTAATCTTTGATGATCGCATCCTGCCAGGCTGGCAACATGTCGACCAACAACTTAGGCTTTGCCTCACTAAAGGTCTGAGGACGCTCGTATTCACGGTTAGTCACTTCCACCACATGCCAACGATCGCCAACTTGAACGGGAGCATTCAAGCCATCTTCCAAATCGTAGACCAGTCGTGAGAAATCTTCACCAGAGCGAATGTAAGGCACAAAGCCTCCGCGACTGAACCAACCCGTTAGGCCGCCTTCTTTTTTGGTGTCATTGTTGATGCTCATTTCATGCACCACATGTTCAAAATTATTATCGAACTCACCCGTCAGCAGCCGTTTGTAAGCCAGATCAGCATCGGATTCGGTCAGGCATTCGACGTGCCGCGACAAGACCAATCCCTGCTGCCGATAATTGGTTTTGTTGTTATTGAAAAACTCGCGCATGTCATTTTCGTCAGGCTTGTTGTCACGTAACAAACCATAATTTCGCATAGCGTAGTCCAGAGTGTTGCGACGCTGGCTGATCAATTGACGGGCCACATCCTGGTCCGTGTATATCTTCTTTGCCATCGCACCTTGCACCATAAGCGAATGGTCGATCATCGTTTTCAAAGCCAGGCGTTGGCCATCGGGCCCTGCATATTTGGTCTTTAAACGCGGCGGCAATTCGTCCACGTACAACTCCAGCATTCTTTGGGTTATAGCTTCGCCACCAACCCGCGCGATGATCTGAGTCTCCTCATGCGTGAAGTCCCCGAACATGGGCTTCCATTGGAAATTTTCGGCGGTTTCGGGGGCACCCTCGCAACCGGTTAGCGCCAGGCTGGCGCCAATAATAAGTATCACAAGCAGACTATAGCGGATCGCGGTCATGAGCGAATCTCCTCAGCGTTTCTATGAGAGCACTGTGTTTAATGATCGTCGGCCGCTACAGTAAATCCTGGCGGCCACGGTCTTCCAATTGATTGATGATTTCCTTGATTCTTTGGGCGTCACTCTTGCGACAGACCAACAACGCATCGTCTGTATCAACAATGATCATATCACGAACGCCTATTAGCGCTACTAATCGATCCTGCACCCGGATCACGTTGCCTTCGCTTTCGATAGACAAGAGATCGGCCAGGCCTCGGTTGCTGCCAACCAGAGGGTCGGCCAATTCACCCCAGGCATCCCAGCTGCCCAAATCAGACCACCGAAAATTAGCCGGCAGGACTGTGAATCCTGATAGTTTCTCCATCACGGCAAAATCGAGCGAATCAGCGGGACAGTCGCGATAAGCCTCTGCCAACGCTGTTTCAAAGCCCGAGGTTCCGAATGATTCTACGGCCGGGGCCATTTTCGCAACAATATCTGGTATTTCCGCCGCCGCAGTTGCCGCAAAAAACTCCGGGTTCCAGATGAACATCCCACTATTCCAAAGATGGCGGCCGCCGCGCACGTACCCCTCGGCCGTGGCGAGGTCGGGCTTCTCAACAAACTGCACCCCTACCCGCGCTTCATCGGAATTGGTATCGGTTTCAATATATCCGTATCCCGTTTCCGGGCGATCGGGCCGGATACCGATGGTCACCACAGATTTAGCGCAGGCCATTGCCTCGACAAGCTGGGCACGGTAGACATCGCCATCAGGGATAAAATGGTCAGCCGGCAAGAGAGCCACTGGCTCACCGGGAGCAAGGCGACTGGCTATGCCCACGCCCAATACCGCACATGGCGCGGTGTTTCGACCCACCGGTTCGGTGATGACATTTTCGGGCGGAAGTTCGGGCAATTCGGCTTGAGTTGCTGCAGCAAGGGAACCGCTCGTGATCACAAGGACCCGCTCAGCGCCTACTACCGGTGCAACCCGTTCAAAGGTTTCACGCAACAGGCTTTTGCCACTGGCCAGGGCATGCAGCTGTTTTGGGCGATCAGAGCGGCTGAGCGGCCAAAAGCGCGTGCCACGGCCACCAGCCATGATCACACACGTGCCGCGTTGCTGAGACGGGGTCGATTCAGACGACATGACACCACTCGAATCCATTGCGGCACCTCAACTCAACGGTTCGTTTGCCGAACCGCTGAGCCAAAGACCAAGACAGAATCTCAATGACAGAGCTTTATTCGGCTTTGGCGACAGTGACCGTGGCGATCACGGCGACATCGCCGAACAGCTTCACGGGTACCGCAAACTCGCCCAATTCTTTGATCGCTTCGTCCAACACGATTTGCTTATGATCAATCGTAGTGTGCGGGCTCTCTAGTTTTTCGGCAATATCACGGGCTGTCACCGATCCAAAGAGTTTGCTATCGTCGTCGGCTTGCACCGTGATCGTGCAGCTCAAGCTGCCGATTTTGGCTGCCAAAGCTTCAGCTTCGGCTTTGCGCAGGTCGTCACGTTTGGTCGCCAGCTTCATGTGCTGAGCCACCACTTTGCGTTGCGCGTCGGTTGCCGGAACCGCCAGCCCTTTAGGGACCAAGAAGTTACGTGCGTAACCCCGTGCCACCGAAACGGTATCGCCCATGGCGCCCAATTTGTCGACGCTTTCCATGAGGATCACTTCCATCTCAAACCACCTTATATTTGGCCAAGCCCAATTTAATCAGCTCCGCCAGGTCATCGTCGGTTGCTCTGAATTTCAGCGGCAACCGTTACGAAACTCATTACTCTTCTTCATTCGATTCATCTGTCTGGTCGGTCAGTTCTGGAGCATTAAGCTTCCGCAGATCCCACCACTGGTCAGCCAAGCCGAGGACAATGCCTCCAGCAAGAATGAGCGCACCAAAAAAGGTGCCCACCACCAACCAGTAAAAAACGCGGCCTGCAGGTGACATCGCCCGTCCAGTTACGAAAAACTGGACAGCCAACCCCTGTATGCTGAGCACAAAGGCCGCTAATAGCGCCAAATTTAGGCCGAAATAAGCCAGTTGCGGCTGCCGAGTCAGAAATAAACCAATTCCTGCCACCAGCGCCCAAACCACATAAAAGGGAACCCGCCACCGCGAAAACGTTGGCAAGGCCCACATCTGTGGTCTGTTTGAGCCCGGTCCGTAAACGCCCAACAATAGCAATGCGCGCCACACCAAACCCAAAATGATCAGCGACTGACCCAAGACGCCGACTGCCAACATGAACGGATATATCTTTTGCGCCATTTCAGTAATGGCACTCAGTTTCTCCCGTTCGGCGGCAATCGCCGTGGTCCGTTGAACGTCGTCCGCACTGGCCGGCAAGCGGCCCTCGGACACCATCAACATTTCTTCGACTACCATTTCAAACTGCTCTTGGGGCGAGACCTCGATCATGGTCCACACCAAGTACGGGCTGAGCGCGAGACCCAAAGCCAGGATAGCCACATCCAAGCGCCACCTCAGGCTCAAGGCCAAGCCAGCCAACAATCCTGCGGCAACCGGTCCTAATAACTGCCACACCGTAGTGGGGGCCATCAGGACCATACTCACAACGAACCAAAGGCCCGCTGCTGCCACGGCCAGGCGATGGGGGCGACCCACCACCAAAGCACTCCCCCACAGCACGGCCACCACAAAAGGTGCCGGCAAAAGCAGAAGAAGTGCCAGGCCAGAAACCGCATCCGGCAGATCTTCACGGACGAACACAAAGTTCATCAAACCCGTCAATGACAAGGTCACCAAACAAGCCACGAGAGGGGCTATATATCCCGGCCATTGACCAGTTCTGCCCAAACTCGACATGCAGTTCTCCAGGCTACCGAAAGCTAACGCTTACCGGTAATATTCTTTTACAAAGGGCAACAGAGCTAAGTGACGCGCGCGTTTGATGGCAATGGCCAATGGACGCTGGTACTTAGGAATGGTGCCTGTATTGCGACGAGGTGCAATTTTGCCACGCTCGGTCACAAAACGGCGCAAGAACTCATCGTCCTTGTAATCGATGGCAATCATGCCGGTCTTGCTAAAAAAGCAGACCTTCTGTTTCCCATGCCGTCTTTTTTTCTTCTTCTTTTTAATCCGCATGTTTTTACGTGCCATGGGATTCTCCTTTATTCGTAGAGTTCAACAATTGCGGGACGCTCGCTATTCTGCGGCGTCGGCGGTTTCTTCAGGACGGTCTTGACGGCGTTTGGCCATCGAGATCCGATTCCGCTCGTCCCACTCGTCGTCGACAACAACTAAGTGACGCAAGACTTGCTCGTCCAAACGCAATGCGCGATCGAGCTCAGCCACTGCACCGCCTTCGCTCTTGAATTTCAAGAACATGTAGTTGCCACGATTTTCATGATTAATCTCGTACGCTAAACGGCGCACACCCCAGTGGTTCTCCTGGGTGACTTCGCCATTGTGACCGGTCAAAATTTCTTTGACGCGTGACACACGAGCATCCATCTCGGACTCTGGTTGGTCCGCTTTCAAGATGAAAATCAATTCGTATTTTTTCACTGGTAACACCTCCCCTCGGACTGGTATGACCCAGATCTCTATTCGCCAAGTCAGGTCAGTAAATGACCGTTCTGACGTCAGTCTGGGTAGGGATGGACATCACAGCTTCACTGCAGCAATCATTTGCCAGCAGCACGCTGAATATTGGGTTTTCGGGGCAGACTCTGCCCCCACGCCATTTTACTGGCGAAGGGGCAATATATTGAGCGGGATAGCCGATAGCAAGAAATTATACAAAATGGCGCCCACTCATTCGGGCGGGCGAACTCGGCGGTTAAAACGTGAAGAAGTGGCCTCAAAGGTATTGGTGAGCCAAAAACACAGGGCCTCGGTCGCCCTTTCGATCATTTCGGCGACTTCTTCCGCCTCTTCGGGCTCAAACTCGGCCAAAACATAGTCCGCCCAATATTCAGCAGGCACTTCTTCGCCCAAAGGAGCAATACCCAAACGCAAACGAGGAAACTCGTCACCGCCGAGGTGGTCCATGATCGATGCTAGACCATTTTGACCACCGCTGCTGCCGCGACCTCGAAAACGCAGCGATCCAAGCGGGAGCGCCAAATCATCACAAACGACCAGCGGCCTGACCCCCTCTGCTTCCGGATCAGCGGTCAGAACGATGCCGTTTTCGTTTGACCAGTCCCGCAATGCTTCGCCACTCAAATTCATGTAAGTCAGAGGTTTGAGCAGCGCGCAATCAGCAGTGTTGGCCACGAGGCAGTTCGCCTGGGTGAGCCTAAATTCCTGTTTCAGCTTATGCGCCACGGCATCCAGGACCATAAAACCAACATTATGGCGTGTCCGCTCGTACTTCACGCCAGGATTCCCCAGGCCAGCCATCACTTTTTCCACCTTGCCACCTCCTCCACGGTTCCACTCAAAAAGAAACAGCCGGTCCCTCAGAGAGACCGGCTGCTATTTCAAACGTCAGCTTCTATCAACGCAGATGCGAGACTAGTCGCCTGACTTATCGCCAGCGTCAGATCCCTCTTCGCCTTCAGCAGCTGCTTCGTCACCTTCAGCACCTTCAACGCCTTCTTCTTCCACCACTTCTGGTTCAACCAGAATGGAAGCCGGCTTGATGTTCAGCACCAGCATCTCGGGGTCTGTAATGACCTCGCCTACCGGGAACACAACGTCTTTGACAAAGATCTTGTCGTTGAGTTCCATATCGGTGATATCCACTTCAATCACTTCGGGCAACTCGCTAGGACGGCAGCTGATCTCAATGCTATCCAATGACAGCGCGACCGAACCTTCGCCACTCTTGACCGTTGCGCTCGAACCGATCACTGAGACCTGTACGGCGACAGTAACATTTTGCCCGCGTGGGATTTCATACAAATCCACGTGCAAAATTTGATCGGTAACGGGGTTTTGCTGCACTTCGCGCAGCAGAGCGATATGCTCTTCATCCACGCCATCTTGAAGCAGCGAGAAGATAGCACTACGTCCAGCCAAATGAACCATTGCGACCCTGAAATCGTGGGCATCAAGCTCAAGGTTTTCAGCGGTGCGATCGTTGCCATACACAACGGCGGGAACGCGACCAGCAGCACGGCTGCGGCGGTTGGCGTTTTTACCCGTGGTTGCGCGGGGGAATACTTTCAAATTAACGAGACCCATTGGGTGTCTCCTCCAAATACATACGTCCGGCTAAGCCGGCACTGACTTAAGGGCTCGCCACCAATGGCAGCAAGGCTCCTCTCGGCTCTCGGCTACCGGCGCGGTTCTAAAACCAAAGCGGCAACATCTGGCCTGAAAATGAGATTTCCAGCTCTATCGCTTCATCAGGGTAGCTAATCCGGACGAGTCTGGGTTATCCCGCAAAAAGACGGCCCAAGTAAGCACTTGGGCCGACCAGTGTCAAGTTGTGCAGATC
>JBLIOK010000115.1:0-7804 GCA_047639735.1 Candidatus Krumholzibacteriia bacterium
TCTGCCACCCCTCGCCGAACACAATAGTCACCCTACTTTTTCATAATTCTGAGGGCCTCGTACGGAGTTTTTCCGTTGTGCGCTCCGTGTGGCCGATTGAAGTTATAAAACTCCTCCTAGTCTGATCTACGAGACCTCTCAACTTTGCCATTTAGCTGAGGAGACCTCGACTTGATATAGACGTGCCTAACTCCTGTGTCTTCAACATGCCAATGGAACTTCGCCTGCCATTCGTAATAAGCGGATCGCCCGATCCCGAAATACCGGCATGTCAGGTTAACATTCCCGCTTTCCTGAGGGTGCTTCAATCTACGCAAACGTCGGTTCAGTTCTTGTTTTTCTTTAGACATGATTGATCTCTTTGGTTAGACAGTGCACGATGGCACCGACTGCTTCTTCCGGCCGTTAAGTCTTCTTGGCTGCAAGTGTTTGCTGGGCGTCTTTTTTATCATTATATTTTCCTCCATATCTCAGCAAAAAATTATAGCACAATATTCGATTCAATAGTGGCAAGGGGATTTCTCCAGCTAATTGTTGATCAAGGTGCATTCGGTGCTGATAATCGAGTCCAGTGCTGCAAGCGCTGCATCAGATATTTCAAATATCAACCCGCCTTTTCCATCGCCACAAGCGTCGGCTTCGTCGGTGAAACCGGCGACCCAAGTGGCAAGCAGTTGATTGGTTGCAAAGTCATACAAGGCGATGTCGTCAGGTGTGCAGCGCAGGCCATAACGCTGGCCCTGGTAGGGGACACTTGGCAAATGTTCGGTAAATAGGGAACTTGTCGTTTGCTCGGTTGGCAGGCCGGATGAAACCAAATAGACAGGATACGATTGAGCTTCGACCTGAACAATCCGAAGATCATTCTCTTGCCAGACGGTGACGGTGCCGGATTCTCCTGACAGGAGAGGCTTCGGCTTCGAGTCAGGCAGTTCAGTTACCGGAGCAATCCCACAGCGTCGATATTCGGCCCAAAGTTGATCGATTTCCCGGTTCAGCGCCTGAGTGTCTGCTGGCCACCCGCAAACATCGGCTATCGCGGTGATGACATCATCAGCCTCAAATGAATTCACCTCTTCGACCGAACCCGACATACGAGAGTACAACTCCATCAGTCCCGTCCAGCCGACTCGGCGACGTATCGCTTCACAGAGTATTGTGCCCAGGGGATAGGCGACATCCGTTCCGCCAGCGCAGGTGTAAAAATCACTCTTCGACAAGACGTTGTCGATTTGTCCCATTTCGAATTTGTGATGCACCCAACCGGAGTAGAGGACGGTTGCCGGTGCTCGGCCCCAGCGTCCACCGAGCAGGCAGGCGAGCCCCTCTTGGATCAACGGGAGCGTCTGCGCCGGGGGATCGGCCAGAGATTGGTTCACCAACAGATGCGCAACTTCGTGAAAATGGGGAAAGTGTGAGCTGATGACAGCGTGTCCGTTAAGATCGGCCATGCCTTTGGTGGTGTAGCCGGTTAGTTCGGTAACCGTTTTGTCGTCGCAGAGATAGTAAGAGAGTTTGTGTTTCCGGAGATCGCTTTGATAGGCTTCGGTCATACTCAGAGTTTGCATCAATCGCGCGACATAATTATCAAGCTCAAGACAGGCTGCCGGGCTAGGTGGATTCGGTGATTGGTGATGGATAGTGAAGAACTGTGTCTCAAGGATTGGCCAGTCGCTTCCGCCTGTTTGGATACTGAAAGTTTGGCGCTGTGCTTCTTTTTTGAGGGCGAGATCAGCGTCCGATTGGGCGACTGCAGTGCGACCCATGGCGATCAGGAAAAATACGGCTACAAACACGGGGATCAATTTCATAATTTGCCTATAACTTTCAAAATATTCGTCCGATATGAATGCGCTGCACTTGAACTCTCGATTTTATCCTAGAGGGATTAACGCGGTGAGTAAAGGTTGGGTTAGATGTTTTGGGCCGACTCTCGTCAAAGAGACGGTATCGCATTGTTGAAAGGCTGAAAATTTTGTGATGGCGTCCACAAACGCAGCAATGACCATGTCCTCATCAAAATCGTGTTGTTCAAAATGCAGTAACTTGATTTCTAAATGCCTGGTCTTTCGATGAGCTTTACAATCAACCCGCCCTATAAATTCGTCGCGGTAAAGCAGCGGTAGGCAAAAGTAGCCGTACTGGCGCTTGGCTGCGGGTACATAGCATTCAATCAGATAATTGTATTGAAACAGGGTTTTGAGCCGTTCGCGTTGGATAACGCTGTTGTCGAATGGCGAAAGAATCACCATGCGTTTGTTCAACCGGGGGAGAGGGCGTTCGAGCGCACCTGTTTCAACAAGAAACACATCGCCATCGCCCATTCGTAATTGCTCAAAAGTCCCCTGTGCCAACCTTTCATTGACCAAGGCCTTCACAGCTTTGCGCAAGTCTGTATTTCTACGCTGGTAAGTCAGTCCTTTGAGTGATGCAAAACCATGGCAGCGTAATTGTTGGTCAACTATGTGTGCCGCAAATTCCTCTATGCTAGGCATTTGTGCATTGACATGAGAAGGAAGCACTCGCTCGGTGAGGTCGTATGTTTTTTGGAAACCCTCACGGTTGCTGATCATGAGGTCGCCTTCCATATACATCTGTTCGAGTGCCTTTTTGGCAGGTTTCCAATCCCACCAGCCGTCACTTTTGCTGGAGGTGGTTTTTATATCTCGGGATCGTACCGGACCGTCTGAACGTATGCGCGCTAGCAGTTCGCTCATAAGCTTTTTATCACGGGCTCTATACCAATGAACCAGGCCGCTTTTTATGGCGTGTTTGTAGGGCAGAGAAAAGCGAAAATCGGCGATGGGTATAAGAGCTGCTGCGTGGGTCCAATACTCGAAAATGTCTCTGTCGATCAACATTTGATTGGTCATGTCTGGCGTGAACCTGGGCACTCTCGAGTGCAAGACATGATGGTGGGCTCGTTCCACCACCGATATGGTGTCGATCTGCACATAGCCGATGTGGTTGATCGCTTTGCGCGCTCCTGCCAAACCGTGCCCATAGGCCTGAGTCTGTAGCAAACCTTGTGCGGCCAGGGCAAAGCGGCGCAAACGAGCTCGCTCTTGTGGATGTTTGATTTCGATCATAGTCATTCTTGCCTAACAATCGGCATGGAGGTCGCAAGGCCCAACGTTGGACAGCTTCCGCGGTGTCAGTGGATTGGTGTTGAAGCATATTTTTGCATTGCGAGCAGACTCATGAACGGTATTGACAAGAGATACGAACACTATGAGAGGCTCGGGAATCACGCGAACGCCAGCACCAATCATTACAAAGTCGTATTTCTCTTGGTCCAGGGCATTATTGACCACACGGCGCGCCGTCTCCGTATCGTCGATAAACAAGATACTTGCGGCGAAGTCGGGGTCGTTGAGCTTGTTTCTGTCCGCTTCTAGCGCGGCTAATAGTTTTTCGGGAGAGAGGTCTGGCAATTTGCTATAGCCAGCCGCCTCGGGGCTGCAGTCTACCAGCACCACTGGTTTAATCTCGATCATTTTTTTCTTTCGTATAAGAGCCCAGATTTTGTGCGGGCCTAAGAAGCCTTCAGTGGCAAACGCGATTGCCTGCTGCAGGCGTTTGCTAGATGATAGCTCCTACTCGTCCTGGCTCCCCATCTCTTTGAACATTTCTTCAGCAGCCGCTTGGATTTCACTGGAAGTCATTTCTTTTAACTTCGTCGCAATTCCCCACTCATGCCCAAACGGGTCACGAACTCGCGCAAATCTTTCACCCCAGAACAGATCAACGGGTTCCATGAGAACTTCCGAACCAAGAGCGCGCATTTTTTTGACCATCAAATCACAGTCAGCGACATAGTGGTGAATGGCTACGCAGGTCGAGCCTAGTGATTTTGGACTTGGCGTGCCGCCATGTTCTGGAAGTTCTTCACTAAGGAAAATCCGCGCGTTGCCTACCCGAAATTCACAATGCATGACTCTGCCATCCGGCATATTCAGAAGCAGGCTCGGTGGCGCTTCAAAAATTTCTGTATAGAACTTTACCGCCGCACCCGCGTCTGTAACGCTCAGGTATGGAACGAACTCTTGTGTATTCAATTTCGCACTCCTTAATCTAGGCTTCACATTATCTGTTCGCGTTTTCCCGGGTACTTCTTCCAAATCATTCAGCGACACAGGGCAAAGCCTGTCAGACGCGATTGTCTGTTGCAAGTCCATACTAGGCCGAACCCAGGCCAAATTGATCATCTATCAATATATAGTATTCCGGTCGCCGACATGGTCTCGTTGCTCAATATTTACTTTGCGAACAGGTCCCGTTCAATATTTCGAAAGGCTTTAAATTCTAGCGCATTGCCTGAAGGGTCAGAAAAAAACATCGTGCCTTGTTCGCCCGGCTTTCCTTTAAAACGAACATACGGTTCAATGATAAAATCATCGATGAACCCGCGAGCTTTTTGGGCGAACGCTTCCCAATCTTCGAAGTTCATAACGACTCCAAAATGAGGTATGGGAACCCCATGGCCGTCCACAGGACTTGAATCATTTATGATCGTTCCTGTCTTGCCAATTTGTGGGTTGAGATGGGTTACCAACTGATGGCCAAATAGATTGAAGTCAATCCAGGTTTCCATGCTTCGGCCTTCAGAAAGTCCCATCTTAACGCCATAGAAGTCTCTGGCCTCATCAATGTCACGAACTTGAATAGCAATGTGAAAGGGAGTGAGTTGCATGGGTCTTCCTGTGTGTTATGGGGCGCCGGTTGCAGTGCTTGCTTAGACAGCCCCACCAATGCTGCCGTCAGGGGAGGGCCGCACTTTTGTTTCCGGGCAGTTTCTTTTCGACTCAGACATCAAACTGAAAACGTGGGAACTCTGCAAGGATTCGTTTGGGCATTCAATCGAGCGACGGTTGGTTTGCCCGCGTGAGCGGTTGGCTTAGAACCTGCGGCCATCACGCATAGAAAAACCTCCCGCCGAATAGGCAGGGAGGTTTCTCATCGCGCGAAGCCGTATTTCGTTGTGGCTCAGCCTGCGTTCCGTACTGCCATGGGGCTGAGTATGGCCCAACGTAATTGGATCTTCTTCCAAGCCAGGCCTTGGTAAAGCGCTGATACACCAACCAGCACATAGACGGTGTTCATTAGGAAGGGAACGCCACCCAAGAGGCTTGCGACCAAGTCGAACTTGAAGGCCCCCCACAGTCCCCAGTTTAACCCACCAATGACCAGCAGCACGGCTGCCAAAACATCTATCTTCTTCATCGTTCTCTCCCTTTGAATGGTAAATCCGGAAGCCATCCGGAATTTTGGTTCCTTGTCGACCGTATTAGTCGCCGTTCACTGCGACCCGTTTAAGATATACAAAGACTATACAGCGCGCAAGGAAAACCTTGGGTGTTGTGTAACTCGTTGCAGTAGTGTGTATATTGCGGTCTTGTGTGTATCAGTTTTGTATCGATTTTGCCCGCATGGAGCGCAATGGTGAAGGGAGCGCCCACCACGCAAACGCCAACTACAAGTGGCAGCCCTCAGATCAATCCAAGATCAGTTCGATGGGGATTTCCGCCGAATTGAAAGGACCGAAGAGTTGCTGGCGCCCGCTGCGCCATCGAGTTTCGGTGCTCAAGTCAGAGGGTCGCTCGACCAGGAAATAGATCGAGTGCGCATCGTGTGAAAGTAGCCACTCAATTTCACTACCGATGGCAATGGATGGAAATTGACGGGACCCTAGGGACACAGGCTCACCTTCAGGACCAACTGGGGGCAGGCCGAACCACGCAGCCACTCGCACTTCGCCTTGCGACCTCCTGTCAGCAGCCCGCACCATCATGCGATGCCTCGACAACCGATCGCGCAGGTCGATCACACCCAAGTCGATTTGGCCCGCCTGGTTGATATCGGGCAAGTCTTTGGTGCCGATCCGATGCACCTCGGCCCCGAGACCCGCCACGACTCTCAGACTGGTCAGGTTTCCTCGGATGGTGTGCGAAAAACGCCCTTGCTCGTCGAATAATACCCATATGGTTTGAACACCACTATCGGCTCTCATGACTTCAATCCGCACCTCGACTCCTCGGCTGCCGGATCCGTTTGGCAGCAAGATTTGTCCGACCATTATGGGTTCAGGCGAGGCAGCGGGTTGGTCTTTTGCCGGTTCTCCGCCGTGTGTGCAGGCTGCGACGAGCACCAGGAGCACAGTGAAGAGGGTGGCAGTATTGAGTTTCATGCAAAAGTCTCCCAACGTTAGTGCAAGCCTCTATTTCACCAACGTCATTCTTTTGGTCTCGGTGAATCCGCCGACTTGCAATCGGTACAGGTAAACTCCGGAGGCGGCGGTGCGCCCGGCGGCGTCACGCCCCTGCCACACAACCTCGTGAACACCAGCCTCGCGGCGTTCATTCATCAGCGTGGTTACTAGCCGTCCGGAAGTGTCATACACTTTGAGAATGGCCGTGCCCGCCGCTGCAAGCTCGAAGGACAGCTTGGTGGCGGGATTGAAGGGATTGGGAGCCGCACCGACCAAAGAGGTCCTCAGCGGCAGGTCGCTGGACGGAGCACCGGACACGATGTCAGGTGCCCCGGCTTCACTCTCATTGCCGGAAAAATCAACCGCAGAGACGCGGTAAAAACTGTTGAAATCCCCGTTCATATCCACCCAAGCCGCGGCGGTGGTGGTTTCGTGAGGCATCTGCGCATCGATCACGAAGCCGGGCGTATTGCCGCGGTAGATCTTGAAGTAGGCAAAGTCCGAGTTGGGGCTTTCGTTCCACGAGAGGTCGTTGCCTGCGACTGAGTCGTAGTTCACCAAAAATCCCGACGGTGCGGCGGGGGTCAGGTTGTCCAGCGAGTAGCCACTGTCCGGAGCCGAATCGAAAAAGGTCCCGGTTGAGGCGGTCATGGCCCGAACAAAAAAGGTGGTCCAGTACATGCCATTGACGATCGTGGAATCGGCTGCCGTCGGCAGAATTGTTCCATAGCTTGCTTCCTGAAAGGCAGGCACGGTAGTCAAGTAATCCCAGTCACCGGGCGGATAAGCTTTCAAGTTCGAATCGATTCGGCGAAAGATTGCGTAGCCCGTGACCGGCGTCGGGCTGCCCGGCGCATCGTTGGAATTATTGGGCCACGTAAGGCGTACTTGTCGACCTTGATCGTTGGGAAAATCTACGATCGAGGTGATGGCGAACGGATCCGGAACCGAGGCCTGGGAAACCACGGCCCGCAGCACCCAGTCGCCGGTCAGGCCTAGGGATTGCGAGTCGGACCAGGTGCCCGCAGTGACCATGATGAAGTTGCGAGCGGCGGTGATGCCGTCATCATCCCGGGCTACAGATGGGAAGCTATTGTGCTGAAAGACCAGGCCTACACGAAAGGCCTCGCTGACGTTGAGGCTCGCTGAAGTGAGATCGATTTCCTGTAAAAAATCCCCGCCGGTAAGCAGATAATCCGCCGAATATATTTCCGAGCCGGGATTCAGGGTCCCAGCCGAATCGTCCCATATTTTGAGGGTCACCGTCTGTTGGGTTGCGGCGCCGCCAAAGAGAAACTGGATTTTGTCGAGGCTCCAGGGATTGGTGTTGGCTGGCGTGAATCTCGAGGCAGCAATTTCTCCGGTCACGAACCCGCCTTGGAAGCTGGCGCCGCCGCCGTCTAGCCAGCTGTCGTTGGCGAGAGTTTCGGTACCGCCGGAGTCGACTGAACAGCTGACCGATATGTTGGTCACGTCCGAACCCGAAATTGTCCCCGATCCGTTGTTCACCTGACAGGATTGTCCCGCCGGCGGTGACAACACGGTGACATTGTAGGCCGCACCGTCACTTAATGAACTAGCGAAAACAAAGGGTCC